>JALSGY010000521.1 GCA_026982515.1 Paracoccaceae bacterium | reverse complement strand
GGGTGTCGATGCCCTCGCCGGTTTGCGATGATGTGAGCACAAGCTCGGGGTAGGCGGCGGGATGGCGGGCCAGCGCCGTGCGCACCTGTTTCAGCACCGCCGCGCGCTCTTTCGCCTTCACCTTGTCGTTCTTGGTGAGCACCGCCTGAAAGGGCACGGCGGCCTTGTCGAGCAGTTCCATGATCTCTTCGTCCACCTTCTTGACGCCGTGGCGGGCGTCGATCAGAACGAAGACCCGCCGCAGCGTGGCCCGGCCCGAAAGGTAGGCCTTGAGCAGGCGCTGCCATTTCTCCACCACCTTGACCGGTGCGTTGGCGTAGCCATAGCCGGGCAGATCCACCAGGTAGAGGGATTTGCCGCAGGTGAAGAAGTTGATCTCCTGCGTGCGGCCGGGGGTGTTGGAGGCCCGCGCCAGTCCACGCCGGCCGGTGAGCGCATTGATCAGAGAGGATTTGCCCACGTTCGAACGTCCGGCAAAGCACACCTCGGTGCGGTCGGCCGGGGGCAGGCCATCCATGGCCACCACACCCTTGAGAAAGGTGGTCTCGCCGGCAAAGAGCCTGCGCCCGGCCTCCATCTCCTCGGCGCTCTTTTCGGTCAGGGGGAAGGCCAACTGCATCAGATCACCTTCACTTCATCGCCGATCGCGACCCTGCCGGATCTGGCGACCACCGCATAGACCCCGAAGTCCCGGTGCCCCCAGCCCTCTTCCAGTGCGCGCAGGGTATCGGCGTCACGGCGGCCGGTCTCGGGGTTGACGGTGGTGGCCAGGCAGCGGGTGATGCGTTCGCGCACCTCGAGCACGGCCTCGCCCACAGCGATACGCTGACCCACCCACTCGAACTCTTCCCAGGGGCCGAGACCCTCGAACCAGATATTGCCGCGCCAGCGCCGCGGTGAAAGCGTCTGCCCCAGCCACTGGCCGATGGCGCGGTTGGAGGACAAGCCGTGCAGGCTGATCGAGGGAAAATCCGTATCGGTCAGGCCACGGCCGGGCACCCGCACGACCCGGGCCGGTGCGGCCCGTTGCACCGGAATCAGGGGGCGCACCCATTCCACCAGGACATCGGCGTCGCGCTCGGGGTGGAGGGTGATGTCCGGGCGCTCGGGGTGGCTGAGGGCAACCTGCCCGGTGTCCTCATTCAGCCGGGCCTCGATGGCCTGCAGCGAAGGCGCCTTGGCCCCGCGCACGAAGTTGTGGCAGGGCGCCCAGGCGCTCCCATTGGCCGAGGAGGCCTCATGCGCGACGGCCCAGACCCTGTCCCAGGGCATTGCCTTGCCGGCGGTCAGGGTGACCTGCTCAAGGGCCTCGCGCCCGAGCGACTTGATCGGATGCCGCCAGATATGGGCGACACGGGCCGTCACTTTGCCTTCGGCTCTTTTTTCTTGCGCTTGAAACTCGAGATGATGTTGCCGAACACATCCGGTTTGTGCCCGTGCAGGCGCATGATCGCATATTGCTGGATGAAGGTGATGGTGTTGTTGGCGATCCAGTACAGCACCAGCCCGCTGGCGAACTGGCCGAGCATGAACATGAACACCCAGGGCATCCAGGCAAAGATCATGGCCTGGGTCGGGTCCGTGGGGGCCGGGTTCAGCTTCTGCTGCAGCCACATCGAGATGCCCAGCAGGATCGGCAGCACCCCGAGCGAGAAGATGTAGAAGATCGAGCTGGGGTCGGGGGGGCTGTAGGGCAGCAGGCCGAACAGGTTGAGGATCGAGGAGGGATCAGGCGCCGAGAGGTCCCTGATCCAGCCGATCCAGGGGGCCTGGCGCAACTCCAGCGTGACGAAGATCACCTTGTAAAGCGAGAAGAAGATCGGGATCTGCAGCAGGATCGGCAGGCAGCCGGCCGCCGGGTTCACCTTTTCCTTCTTGTAAAGCTCCATCATGCCCTGCTGGAGCTTCTGCCTGTCGTCCCCAGCCTTCTTCTTCAGCTCCTCGATGCGCGGCTGGAGCTCTTTCATCTTGGCCATCGAGACGTAGGACTTGTAGGCCAGCGGGAAGACAAGCGCCTTGATGATCAGCGTCAGCCCGATGATCGCCCAGCCCATGTTGCCGATCATGCCGTTGAGCCAGTGCAGCACCGCGAAGATCGGCTTGGTCAGGAAGAAGAACCAGCCCCAGTCGATCGAGTCGATGAACCTGTCGATTCCGGCCTCATTCTGGTAGCGGCGGATGGTCTCCCACTCCTTGGCGCCCGAGAACATGCGCACGGAGGCCTGGGCCGTCTGGCCCGGCTCGACGGTCATGGCGGGCTGGCGCGCCTCGACCAGCAGGATGTCGGAGCCCTCGACATACTTGGCCACCGAGGTGAAGGGCTGGCCCTCGAAGGGCATCAGCGTGGTCATCCAGTAGTGGTCGGTAAAGCCGGTCCAGCCGCTGTTCTGAACGTCGATGATCTCGGTGCGCGCGCCTTCGCGTTCGTTGAAAGGCATGTCCGGCAGCTTGCCGTACTTGATTTCCTCCAGCTCGCCGTCCGACATGCGGATGACGCCTTCATGCAGGATGAAGAAGCGTTTCTGGCCACTGGGCTCGCCATGCCGGGCCACCATGCCGTAGGGGGCCAGGCGCACCGGCTTGCCGCTGAGGTTCTCGACCGTCTGGGTGATGGTGAAGAGGTAATCGCTGTCCACTTCGATCTTGCGGCGGAAGATCAGCCCCTTGCCGTTGTCCCAGACCAGGATGACGGGGGATTGCGGGGTCAGCGTGTCATTGCCCTCGATCTGCCATTCGGTGTTGGCGCCGGGCACGTCCTCATAGGCCAGATCGCCACCGGGGGCCCAGCCGAACAGCGTGTAATAGGCCTCGGGCTGGCCAACGGGCGTAAGCAGGGTGACGATGTCGCTGTCGGGCTCGATCGTCTCGCGGTAGTCCTTCAGCGAGAGGTCATCGATGCGCCCGCCCAGCAGGGAAATGCTCCCCGTGAGGCGGGGCGTCTCTATCCTGACGCGCCGGGCCTCGGAGAGGGTGGCCTCGCGCAGCGGGGTCTGGGATTGGGGCGATGTCTCGGCGGTCGTGACGGCTGCGGGCGGGGTGGGCGCGACATTGTCCGGCAGATTCGTATCCGTCGCGGCGGCGGGTGTTTCCGTTTGCGGGGGCTGCTGCTCGGGCGGCGGGAACAGCAGAAACCAGACGAGGATCACAAGGAAACTGAGAGCGGTTGCCAGGATAAGGTTCTTGTTCTGATCGTCCATCTGGGGCCTGCCACCTGTGCACTTTCCGGGTCAGGCAGGTTCAACAGGGCAAGGGCGAAAAGGTCAAGCGGTTTTCAGGGCCGGAGTGGCGTTAGGCGGGCTTCATCCGGCCTTGCGGTCAAGCTGCGGAGGAGAGGCCAGCCTGGCGCGGTAGCTGTCGATCCAGGGAAGGCTGTCTGCAAAGGGCATGGGGCGTGCCACGCTGAACCCCTGCACGTGGCGGCAGCCCAGCTGGGCGAGCATGGCGTGTTCGCCGACCGTCTCGACCCCTTCGGCCAGGGTGTCGAGGTTCAGCCGTTCCGCCATGGACAGGATGGCGGTGACGGTATTCTGCTGCTCGCGGTCCTTGTCGAGGCGGGTGATGAACGAGCGGTCTATCTTGATGCGGTCCACTCCGAAGCGGCGGATGCTGGCAATCGCGGCATGACCGGTTCCGAAGTCGTCGAGATCGATCCGGCAGCCCAGTTCGGACAGGCTGCGGATGTTGCGGGTGATCACATCATTGTCGGCGTTCGCCACCACGCTTTCGAGGATCTCGACACACAGCCGGTCGGCGGTGAGGCCGAAACGGTCCAGCTCCCATTGCAGGCGCTCGACGAGCTTCGGATCGGCCAGCTCATCCTGGGAGAAGTTGATGGAGACCTGCGGGATGCCGCATTGCTGGTTGTCCCAGTCCCGCAGGGCAGAGAGGGAATGGTAGAGCATGACTTCGCCCAGCCGTTTCATGAGCCTCTGTTCGGCGGCGGCGGGCAGGAAATCGGCCGGAAGGATGACGCCCTTCTCGGGGTGTTCCCACCGGGCCAGGGCTTCGAAGCCGGTGATTGCGCCGGTATCGGTGGATACCTGCGGCTGGAACCACGGCCTGATCTGCCCCAGTTCCAGAGCTTCCGCCAGTTCGGCGCTGATGCGAGAGCGTTCCGCGGCCATTTGCCGGATTTCCGGAGAATAGGCCCGGATCGAACCCGCGCCATTGGCCGCGGCCGTCACCGCGGCGGCGCGGGCGCATTCCAGCACCGTTTCCCCGTCCGGCGAAGGCGCGCGCCCCGGCACGCAAAAGCCCACCGAAGCCGAGAGGTAAACCCGCGTGGCATCGACCGAGACAGGCTCGGCCAGGGCGGCCTGCATGCGTGCCCCGATCTGCAGCAGTGCCTCCAGATCGACGCGCCGGGCGGGGGCGAGGATGACGGCGAAGGCCGGCCCCTCTAGACGGGCCACCAGATCCTCGTCCCGCAGCGCGGCGGCCAGCCGCTCACCTGCCCGGCGCAGCAGCAGCGATGTGGCGCGGGGGCCGTACTGCTTTTGCGTGGTGGAGAAATCATCCAGCAGGACCACGAAGGCGGCGGTGTTCATGCCCGAGGTTCTGGCCGCGGCCAGGTTGCGTTCAAGCGCGGCCACGGCCGCCTTTTCGAGCGGCAGTTCGGTTTCGCCATCGCGTGGTGCCGCCCAGGCCGGGCCGGTGCCCGAGAACATGCCCGCCAGGGCAAACAGCCCCGGCAGCAGAAGGGCGGCGAACATCAGCAGCCCCTCGCCGCCATACCAGTAGGCCCCGAGCGTGAGGGCAGGCAGGAAGGCAAGGGTCTGCGGCCCCATCAGGGCGGCCCGGAGGCCGCGGCGAAAGGTGCCGATCTTTTCGCGAATTTCGCTGCGCATGGCGTTCCCCGGTCTGCGTATCCGGCACGGGCCGGCTGGCTGGGGGAAGGGTAGGGGCAGAAATTGTCCGGGATGTTAACCGGCGCCGGGAAGTTGGTGAGAGTTTTATTCAACTGCCGGGTTTCTCCGCGCCAGCCCGGCAAAGTCGAACAGCTTCGGGTCCAGCAGATGCGAGGGCCGGGCGTTCATCAGTGCCCGGAACATCACCTGTCTGCGGCCGGGGCTGTTGCGCTCCCACTCATCGAGAATCGCCTTCACCTGCTGGCGCTGCAGCCCGTCCTGACTGCCGCACAGATCGCAGGGAATTACGGGGTAGTTCATGGCACGGGCGAATTTTGCGCAGTCGGCTTCGGCCACATGAGCCAGCGGGCGGTAGACGAACAGATCTCCCTCCTCGTTGACCAGCTTGGGCGGCATGGTCGCCAGCCGCCCGCCGTGGAAGAGGTTCATGAAGAAGGTCTCGAGGATGTCGTCGCGGTGGTGGCCGAGGACCACCGCCGAACAGCCTTCTTCACGGGCGATGCGATACAGATGCCCGCGGCGCAGGCGCGAACACAGGGCGCAGTAGGTCCGCCCCCGGGGCACCTTTTCGGTAACTATGGAATAGGTGTCCTGATACTCGATCCGGTGTGGTACCTGCATGCGCGCCAGAAATTCCGGCAACACCGTGGCCGGAAAGCCGGGCTGGCCCTGATCGAGGTTGCAGGCCAGGATCTCCACCGGCAGCAGGCCGCGCCATTTCAGTTCGTACAGGGCGGCCAGAAGGGTGTAGCTGTCCTTGCCCCCCGAAAGGCAGACCAGCCAGCGCGCGCTGCGCTCGACCATGCCGTATTGCTCGATCGCCTCGCGCACATTGCGCACGATCCGCTTGCGCAGCTTGCGAAATTCGGTGGTTTTCGGCGCACCGCGGAAAAGCGGGTGGATGTCATCGGCCTCATCGAGCATGGCCCCGCTTTACAGCCCGGCCGGCAGGGCGGCAAGGGCCGCCCCGCCCGGACGATCAGTAGCCGCCCTTGCGCCGGCTTTCGGGCAGCCCGGCGATGCGTCCGCCCTGCTTGGAGGGATCGAGCGGGAACAGATCATAGAGATCCTTCTGCTTTATCTTTTCCCCCCAGGCGGCGCTCATGGCCTTGATGATGGTGCGGGTGTTGGGCTGGTTCTGGTGGTTGTCGAAATATTCCTCGCGCAGGTAGTTGATCACGTCCCAGTGGCGCTGGGTGAGCTCGCCGATCCCTTCGGCGGCGGCCATGTGGCGGGCCAGATCCTCGCACCAGTCGTCCTGGTTTTCGAGAAAGCCGTTGGCGTTGGTCTCGATTGTCCTGCCCTGAAATTCGAAAGACATCGCGCGTTCCTCCCCTGGTTCGGCGGCAGTGATCGATTATTCATGAAGCTGCATATACAAAAAAGCGCATAAAAAGGCAATGCTGGGGGAATCTCAGGGCTTGTCCGGCCCGTCGTGCCCGGCTTCGTCATGGGCCGGATCGGCACCGGGGACCGGATCATAGCCAGAACCGCCAAGGGGATGGCAGCGCCCGATGCGGCGGATGGCCAGCCAACTGCCCTTGATGGCGCCGTGGCGCTCCAGCGCTTCCAGCGCATAGGCCGAGCAGGTGGGCTGGTATCGGCAACCATGCCCGACCCAGGGTGAGAACAGCAACCGATAGGCGCGCACCGGCAGCGCGACGATATGGGCAAGGGGGGTCATTTACCTTTTCCATGTATCTTGTCGAGGGCGCTTCTCAAGTCTTCGAGCAGCAGCGCGAAGGGGCGCTCCGCCGTTACCCCGGCCCGCCCGATCAGCACGTAATCCCAGCCGGGAAGGCCATGGGCGGGCAGCACGAGGCGGGCAGCCTCGCGCAGGCGGCGCTTGGCGCGGTTGCGGGCCACCGCATTGCCGACCTTCCTCGAACAGGTGAAGCCCACGCGAATGGCCTCTCCGGCCTCGTCGGGGGTGCGTTTTCTGGCCTGCAGGATGAACCCCGGCATGGCCTGTCGGCGGGCGCGGGCCGCGCGCAGGAAATCGCCGCGCCGGCGCAGCACCTCCAGACGAACGGACACCGCCGGCGGCTTCTCTGCGGCTCCGGCGCTTTCGCCTGCCACAGATGCCTCCGGCGGTGTCATCGGTTTGCCTCGTGGCGGAGCGCTCAGGCGCTCAGACGCTTGCGACCCCGTGCACGTCGAGCGTTGATGATCTTCCGGCCGGCCTTGGTGGCCATGCGGGCGCGGAAGCCGTGGCGCCGCTTGCGGACCAGGTTCGAAGGTTGAAAGGTGCGCTTCATCGCGTTGTCTCCGTCGCAGGCGGCCCAAACCCGGAGAGGTTCGAAGGCCGTGAATGTTCGAAGCCCGGTCTTTAGGCCCTTGCCGGCGGCATGTCAATTCGCCGGCAACCGGTTTTGTGCAACATTCCGGGGGGCGTTCGCCTGG
>JALSGY010000520.1 GCA_026982515.1 Paracoccaceae bacterium | reverse complement strand
CCATCTCGCGCTCACCCTGGAAGACCCGGATCGTCACCGCGCTCTGGTTGTCCTCGGCGGTGGAGAAGATCTGGCTCTTCTTGGTCGGGATGGTGGTGTTGCGGTCGATCAGCCGGGTGAACACGCCGCCCAGGGTTTCGATGCCCAGCGAAAGCGGCGTCACGTCAAGCAGCACGACGTCCTTGACGTCACCCTGCAGCACGCCGGCCTGAATGGCAGCGCCCAGCGCCACGACCTCATCGGGGTTGACGCCCTTGTGCGGCTCCTTGCCGAAGAACTTGGTCACCTCTTCCACGACCTTGGGCATCCGGGTCATGCCGCCGACCAGCACCACCTCGTCGATGTCGGAGGTGGACACGCCGGCATCCTTCAGCGCCGCCTTGCAGGGCTTGATCGTCGACTTGATCAGGTCGCTGACCAGGCTTTCCAGCTTGGCGCGGGTCAGCTTCATCACCAGGTGCAGCGGCTGGCCGCTGCCCGGATCCATGGAGATGAAGGGCTGGTTGATCTCGGTCTGGCTGGAGCTCGACAGCTCGATCTTGGCCTTTTCAGCCGCTTCCTTGAGCCGCTGCAGCGCCATCTTGTCCTTCGTCAGATCGACGCCGTGCTCCTTCTTGAACTCGTCGGCGAGGTAGTTGACGATCCGCATGTCGAAGTCCTCACCACCAAGGAAGGTATCCCCGTTGGTGGATTTCACCTCGAACAGGCCGTCGTCGATCTCCAGGATGGTGATGTCGAAGGTGCCACCGCCAAGGTCATAGACGGCGATCGTCTTGCTTTCCTTCTTGTCCAGACCATAGGCGAGCGCCGCGGCGGTGGGCTCGTTGATGATCCGCAGCACCTCGAGGCCGGCGATCTTGCCGGCGTCCTTGGTGGCCTGGCGCTGAGCGTCGTTGAAGTAGGCGGGCACGGTGATGACGGCCTGCTTCACTTCCTCGCCCAAGTAGCTTTCAGCGGTTTCCTTCATCTTCTGCAGGATGAAGGCCGAAATCTGGCTGGGGCTGTACTTTTCTCCCCGCACCTCGACCCAGGCATCGCCGTTGCCGCCGTCCACGATCTTGTAGGGGACGAGCTTCTTGTCCTTTTCGACTTCCGGGTCGTTGATCTTGCGCCCGATCAGGCGCTTGACCGCGAAGATGGTGTTTTCGGGGTTGGTCACCGCCTGCCGCTTGGCGGGCTGGCCGACGAGGCGTTCATTTTCGGTGAAGGCGACAACCGAGGGCGTGGTACGCGAACCTTCCGCGTTCTCGATCACTCGGGGCTGCGACCCTTCCATGATGGCGACGCAGGAGTTGGTTGTCCCAAGGTCAATTCCGATGACTTTAGCCATGCTCTGTATCCTCTTCCTAGGCGATTTCTGGAATCGGGCCCCATGAGGCACCCTCTTCCGATCCCGTTTGATGAACCGGGAATTTCCCGATCCGGCTTCCCGGGGTATATAGGCAGGGCCACAAGCCCCTGCAAGCAGTGTGCCGGGCCAATAAATTCGAAAAATGGAGTCTTTTCCATGGGCTTGAGGGATCGCCCTTCCGACGCTTGCCGCTCCGGTATGGTGGAGGTGAACGGGGTGCGGGTTTTTGCGGGCCGCCTCGGGCCGGAGGAGCAGACGGCGCTGGTGGAGGATCTGTGCGCCGTGGTGGCCCGTGCACCGATGTTCGCGCCCGTGACACGCTTTGGAAAACGGATGTCGGTGGCCATGACCTCGGCGGGGAAATACGGCTGGTATTCCGATACCAGGGGCTACCGCTACGAGCCCCGCCACCCCTCCGGCGTGCCCTGGCCGCCGATCCCGGAGCGGCTGCTGGCGCTGTGGCACGAGGTGACGGGGCTGGAGCGCCAGCCTGACAGCTGCCTGATCAACCTTTACCGCAAGGGTGCCCGGATGGGCCTGCACCAGGACCGTGACGAGGCCGATTTCCGCTGGCCGGTGCTGTCGGTTTCCCTGGGCGACGATGCGCTGTTTCGTGTCGGCACCACCGCGCGCGGCGGGCCCACACGCAGCGTCTGGCTGCGTTCGGGCGATGTGGCGGTGATCGGCGGGCCGGCGCGGCTGGCCTATCACGGCATCGACCGCATCCGCTTCGGCAGCTCGCGACTTCTGCCTTTCGGCGGGCGCCTGAATATCACGTTGCGGGTGGTGGACTGAGCGCCTCCTGGCTCAGCGCCGGCTGTACCAGCTCGCCGAGGCGTTCTTGCGGGTGTAGAACTCACCCAGCAGGCCGATCATGACCAGCGCCAGGCTTATGTAGACGGGATAGGAGATGGAGGTGTTGTGCGGGGTGTAGTTGATGAACACGAAGCCGCGCGCCTGGTCGATGCTGTGAAACAGCGGGTTCCAGCTGAACATCGCCAGCAGCTTGGGAGGCAGCGAGTTGGCCAGGAACATCTTGCCCGAGGCGATCATGTTGGCGCGTGCGTAGATCGTGGAAGCGATGCCGACGAAACTGGGAAACCACGGCTTGAGCGCCAGAAAGACCAGCCCTACCGCCACGCCGGAGAACCACGCCAGCAGGATCATGCCCAGCGCGGCGACCGGCTGTTCCACCTCGAAGGGGGTGACCAGAGAGTAGTAGAGCGCGAGGATGAAGAACATCGACAGCAGCTGGATGTAGAGAGAGGCAATCGCCGAGGAGGTTATGGCGATCGCCGTGTTCATCGGGGCGTGCTGCATCATCGGCGAAGCCGGTCCCTCGGAGTTGATGACCGATGCCATGGCCTTGGTGTGGGTCAGGAACAGGAAGATCCCCGACATCACGTAAAGCATGAAATCGCCGCGCACGGCGGCGGTTCTCAGCCCCAGCACGGTGAACATGACATAGAAAACCACCACCAGAATGATCGCCTGCATCATGTTGATCAGCAGGCCGATGATCGGGTTGGAGTGGGATTTGCGCAGCTCGCGCACCGTGGCGTGATAGATCAGTTCGGCGAGGTTGGCGGCAACCCGGATATTGTTGCGTTTGGTCTGAACCTGAAACATGCGGTATGCGAACCCTGCCTGCGCCCTGCCCTGCATGATCGCAGGTAAATCTTGCCGTTCTTTTGACGCCGCAGCATAAGGGGAAAACCGGCCGCTTTCAATTGGTGCGCGCGCCGGCAGCACAGGTGGGAGATGCGGGTGGATTTCGAGAAACTGATGCGCGTGATGCGCGAGCTGGCACTGGAAGCCGGCGGGAAGATACTGGAAATCTATGGCAAGGAGGATTTCGCCGTCCGCACCAAGGCGGATGAAAGCCCGGTGACCGCCGCCGACGAGGCCGCCGATGCCATCATTTCGGCGGGGTTGCGCGCCGCCTTTCCCCGCCTTCCCCTGATCACCGAGGAACAGGCCGCCACCCATGTCCGGCAGGAAGATACCTTCCTGATCGTCGATCCGCTGGACGGCACCAAGGAATTCGTCAGGCGCCGGGGGGATTTCACCGTCAACATCGCCTATGTGGAAAATGGCACGCCCCTGCGCGGCATCGTCTATGCCCCGGCCAGGGGGCGGCTGTTCTACACCCCTCCCGAGGGCGGCGCGGTGGAAGAGGCCGGCCCCCTTGCCCCGGGCAGCCCCGGCGGCGTTGTGCCGACCCGTGTTTCCACGCCCGACAACTCGGCCCTGCGGGTGGTGGCTTCCAAGAGCCACCGCGATCAGGCCACCGACGATTACATCTCGCAATATGCGGTGGCCGACATGAAAAGCGCCGGCTCTTCCCTCAAGTTCTGCCTGGTGGCCAGCGGCGAGGCCGATCTCTACCCGCGCCTGGGCCGCACCATGGAGTGGGACACCGCTGCGGGACATGCGGTGCTGGCGGGCGCGGGCGGCAAGGTGGTGCGCTTCGACGATCATCAGCCGCTGAGATACGGCAAGCCGGGCTACGAGAACCCCTTCTTCATCGCCTTCGCGCCGGGGGTGGAACTGAAGGCGGGGCGGTGATGAGCGTTCTGGTCGTCATTCCCGCGCGTTTCGCCTCGACCCGCTATCCGGGCAAGCCGCTGGTCATGCTGCGCGGCGCGGAGGGGCAGGCGCGCAGCCTGATCCAGCGCTCGTGGGAGGCCGCCCAGGCGGTCTCGGGTGTGGACAGGGTGGTGGTGGCCACCGATGACGAGCGGATCGGAGAGGCCGCCGAGGGCTTCGGCGCCGAGGTCGTCATGACCTCGAGCGAATGCGCCAACGGCACCGAGCGTTGCGCCGAGGCGCTCGATGCGCTGGGCGGCGGCTTTGACATCGTGGTCAATCTGCAGGGCGATGCGCCGCTGACCCCGGCATGGTTCGTCGAGGCGCTGGTGGCCGAGCTGGCCGCCCACCCCACCGCCGAGGTGGCCACCCCGGTTCTGCGCTGTGACGGCCGGGCGTTGATGGGCTTTCTCGAGGACCGGCGCGCCGGGCGCGTGGGCGGCACCACCGCCGTCTTCGATCGCGAGCGCCGGGCGCTCTATTTCTCCAAGGAGGTGATTCCCTTCACCTCGCGTCCCTATGCCGGGGACGAACTCACCCCGGTGTTTCACCATGTGGGTGTCTATGCCTACCGTCCCTCGGCGCTGGCTGCCTATCCGCGCTGGCCCGCCGGCCCGCTGGAGAGCCTCGAGGGGCTGGAGCAGCTGCGCTTCCTCGAGCAGGGCCGGCCGGTGCTCTGCGTCGAGGTCGAGGCGCGCGGCCGCCAGTTCTGGGAGCTGAACAACCCCGAGGACGTGCCGCGGCTGGAGGCGATGATGGCCGAGATGGGCCTGCCATGAGCGCCCTGCGCTTCAGCGTCGTGATCGTCAGCCGTGGCCGGCCCACCTCGTTGCAGCGCTGCCTGAAGGGTGTCTCGCAGCTGTATCACGAGCCTTTCGAGATCGTCGTGGTCGCCGACGGGCCGGGGCTGGAGGCCGCCCGTGCGGCTCTGCCCGAGGGCAGCTTCAAGCAGGCCCGCTTCGACGAGGCCAACATTTCGGCGGCGCGCAACGCGGGCATTTCCCTGGCCGCCGGTGATGTCATTGCCTTCATCGATGACGACGCCGTGCCCGAGCCGGGCTGGCTGTTTCACCTCGCCGGGGCATTCGCCGCGCATGGGGTCGATGCCGCCGGCGGTTTCGTGCGCGGGCGTGACGGAATTTCCTTTCAGTATCGCGGCGCGGAGGTGTCGGCCCTGGCCGAGGAAACCCCGCTGGCGACAGAAGGCACCCGCCCCGCCGTCTTCGAGGGCCGTCCGGGCCGGGCCATCAAGACCGAGGGCACCAACTGCGCCTTTCGCCGCGCCCTCTACGAGGAACTGGGGGGGTTCGACCCGAGCTACCGTTACTACCTCGACGAGACCGACCTGAACATGCGTCTGGCCGCGGCGGGGCGGAAAACGGCGCTGGTGCCGCTGGCCGAAGTGCATCACGGGGCCGAGGCCTCAGAGCTGCGCACGGCCCGGCGCATGCCCCGCAGCCTGCACCAGATCGGGGCCAGCCTGGCCGTCTTCCTGCGCAAACACGCCCCCGGCACGGATCCGGGGCCGGTGCTGGCCCGGGCGGAGGCGGCCCGGCGCCGGGGGCTTGTCCGGCACATGCTGCGCGGCAACTGCGAGCCGCGAGACGTGGAACGTGTGCTGGCCACCTTCCGCGAAGGGGTTGCCGAGGGCCTGGCACGCCCGCTTGTCCCCGTTCCGCCTGTCGCCCCCGCCCAGAGCGCCTTTCTTCCCTTCGCGCCCTGCCGGCCTGCCCACCGGCTGATTGCCGGCCCGCTTCTCGAGGCCCGCAGGCTGCGCAGCCGGGCAGGCGAGGCGGCGGAGGAAGGGCAGGTGGTTTCACTGCATCTTCAGGGGCGGGTGCTGCCGCGCCGGCCGCGGGTAAGGTTCCATCCGGCCGGTTTCTGGGAACATCGTTACCGGATTTTCCGCGCCTCAGGCTCCGACATGGCGGCGCGGCGCGAGGATTGCCGTGTTGCCGCCATGCGGCATCCATGGAATATTGCCGATCGATCGGATGACGGGCGAAAAAAAACCGAGTAGTTCATTTTTCAGGAACACATTCGGTGCGAATTCATATCCCGGCGATCAGGGGCGATTTTTCACATGATGATAATCGAGGCAACCAGATGAAGCGCAAGGTCACGAAGGCGATCTTTCCGGTGGCGGGTCTTGGTACGAGGTTTCTGCCGGCGACCAAGTCGATTCCCAAGGAAATCATGACACTGGTCGACCGGCCCCTGATTCAATACGCCATCGACGAGGCGCGCGCCGCCGGCATCAAGGAGTTCATCTTCGTCACCTCGCGCGGCAAGGGGGCACTGGAAGACTATTTCGACAACGCCCCCGTGCTTGAGCAGGAACTGCGCAAGAAGGGCAAGGACAAGCTGCTCGAACTGCTCAAGAGCACAAACATGGAAAGCGGCGCCATCGCCTACATCCGCCAGCACAAGGCGCTGGGGCTGGGGCACGCGGTGTGGTGCGCCCGTCGCCTGATTGCCAATGAGCCCTTCGCCGTGATCCTGCCCGATGACGTGATTGCCGCCGAAAAGCCCTGCCTGCAGCAGATGGTGGAGGCCCATGCCGAAACCGGCGGCTGCATGGTGGCCGCGATGGAGGTTCCGCCCGAGGCGACCTCTGCCTACGGGGTTCTCGACGTGGAGGAGGACATGGGTTCGATGGTCTCGGTCAGGGGCATGGTGGAAAAGCCTTCGCCCGAGGACGCGCCCTCCAACCTGGCGGTGATCGGCCGTTACATCCTTACGCCCAAGGTGCTGCAGAACCTCAATCGCATCAAGGCCGGGGCGGGGGGAGAGCTGCAGTTGACCGACGCCATCGCCGAGGAAATCCGCAGCGGCCGGGATGTCTATGGCTACCGTTTCCGCGGGCAGCGGTTCGATTGCGGTTCCAAGGCCGGGTTCCTGCAGGCGACCGTCGCCTTCGGGCTGGCCCGCGAGGAACTGCGCGACGAGTTTGCCGCGTATCTGCGCGAGGTGGTCTCGATTCCCAGCGCCGCTCAATAACTCGATAAGCAGCGGGCGGCATGACCTTGGAAAATGTTCTCGTCACAGGAGGTGCCGGCTACATCGGCTCTCATGCCTGCAAGGCGCTGCGCCGGGCAGGTTATGTGCCCGTCACCTATGACAACCTTTCCACCGGCTGGGAAGACGCGGTGAAGTTCGGCCCCCTCGAAAAGGGGGATCTGCTGGACCGGGCGCGCCTTGACGAGGTGTTCGCGCGCCATCGCCCGGTGGCGGTAATGCATTTCGCCGCGCTGAGCCAGGTGGGCGAAAGCTTCGCCGACCCGGGGAAATACTGGCACAACAATGTTACCGGTTCGCTTTTCCTGATCGAGGCGGCGGTGGCGGCCGGCTGCATGAACTTCGTCTTTTCCTCCACCTGCGCCACCTATGGCGAGCAGGACAACGTGGTGCTCGACGAAGACAGCCCGCAG
>JALSGY010000519.1 GCA_026982515.1 Paracoccaceae bacterium | reverse complement strand
AGCAAATGACTATACGAAACACCGCAAGGAGAGGTGGCCGAGTGGTCGAAGGCGCACGCCTGGAACGCGTGTAGGCGGGAAACCGTCTCCAGGGTTCGAATCCCTGTCTCTCCGCCACTGTCCTGTGAGGAATGTTTCTCTTCCCGCGCGGCGCTCGGATTTTTCCGTTGTTTTCAAGGGTTACGCCGGTGGGCTGTTCACCTCGGTGGGCGCGAAACGGCCGAAATAGGTCTATCCGGGCCGTTTTTCTCTGAACCTCATGACTGCGGGAATTTGGTGAATTTTTTGCAACGCGCTGAAATCACACCATTATTTTGTAACGCAACCTAAACACTTCGATGGCGGTCGCGTTTGCCGACAATCGACCGGGATCGGACGTTCTCCACCTGTTCCGTCTCTGTCAATGGGCCATTCCAGGCCAGGTCGGAGCGCGCGGGGCCGCCGGTGCTCTGCGGTTGAAGCCGGAAACCGGGACGCGCCTTGGCGAACGGGGTCCCAGCGTGCATAAGTGAGTCATGTCATTAATAAAGTCAAAGAAACGGGTTGCCGACCATGGCGAGGTATTTACGCCCGAGTGGCTTGTGGACGCCATGCTCGATCTCGTCAGGGGCGAGGCCGAACGAGTTGACTCGCGCGTTCTGGAGCCCGCCTGCGGCAGTGGAAATTTTCTCGTCCGAGTGCTGCAGCGGAAATTGGCGAGCGTCGAGCTAAAGTTCAGGAAGTCGACGTTCGAGCGCAGGCACTACGCGCTTCTCGGCCTGATGTGCACCTACGGCATCGAGCTGCTCGAGGACAACATCACCGAGTGTCAGGCGAACATGCTGGGCGTCTTCGCAGAGTACCTGAAAATCGACAGGTCGGACGATCTTTATCGCGCCGCGTCTTACGTTCTGTCGCTGAACCTCGTGCACGGCGATGCGCTGACGATGAAGGCCCATGACGGCCGGCCGATCACCTTTGCCGAATGGGGCTATCTAGGCCGGGGCAAGTTTCAGCGGCGCGACTTCAGGCTCGACGTCCTGACCGGCGCGTCCGCCTTCAGCGCCGAGGACTCGCTGTTTTCTCACCTAGGAAAGCATGAGATTTTCACCCCGATCAAGACCTATCCGCCGATGACCATCTCCGAACTCGCCTCCCAGCTGGATCCCGAGCCGAAGGAGGTCGCATGAGCATGCAGGCCACCTTCGCCCTGCGCGGGCGAAACCCGGATGTGCTGAGCTGTATCGCCAACCTCTCGAACGACGAGGTGTTCACCCCGCCCGAGTTCGCCAACCGCATGCTCGACACGCTGGCTGAGGCCTGGGCAGCGGACAATGACGGCGCCAACCTCTGGGCCGACAGCAGAGCCAGGTTTCTTGACCCTTGCACCAAGTCCGGCGTGTTCCTGCGCGAGATTACGCGGCGCTTGGTGAAAGGGCTGGAGGCGGAAATCCCCGACCTGCAGGAGCGGGTGGATCATATCCTGACCAAGCAGGTCTTTGGTATCGGTATCACACGGCTGACGGCGATGCTGGCGCGGCGCAGCGTGTATTGCTCGAAGCATGCGACGGGAGAGCACTCCATCGCCAGGAGCTTTGATAGCGACGATGGCAACATCTGGTTCGAACGGACCGAACACACCTGGGTGAAGGGCAAATGCAGGTTCTGCGGAGCCAGCGAGAAAACGCTCGCGCGTGGTGAGGATTTGGAAACCCATGCCTATGCGTTCATCCATACAGATAACATCAAGGCTCGCATTGCCGAGTTGTTTGGAGGCGACATGCATTTCGACGTGATCATCGGAAATCCGCCGTATCAGCTGGATGATGGCGGGCACGGGACAAGCGCAGCGCCGATTTATCAGAAGTTCGTTGAACAGGCCAAGAAGCTGGACCCGCGTTATCTGACGATGGTCATTCCGTCGCGCTGGTTTTCCGGGGGCAAGGGGCTGGATGACTTTCGGGAGTCCATGCTTTCCGACAACAGCCTTCGTTCGATCGACGACTTCCTCAGTGCAGCAGATGTGTTCCCGGGCGTCGGGCTCAAGGGTGGTGTCTGCTATTTCCTGTGGGATCGGGATCATCCGGGGCTGTGTCACGTTTCCACCCATTTCAAGGACTGGCCCGTCTCGACCGCGATCCGCCCTCTGAAAGAGAAAGGCACCGACATTTTCATCCGTTTCAATGAAGGGGTGTCGGTGCTGCGCAAGGTCATCGCGCGCGAGACAGGGCAGGATGAGGTGTTGTCATTGCCCGAGAAGAGGCGGTTCGACCGCTTGGTGAGCTCAGCTAGGGCATTCGGCTTTCGAACGTTCTTCAAGGGTAAGAAGAAAAAGTTGCCGGGCGATGTCACCATTTATCAAAATGGAGGTGTAGGTTATGTCGCCCGGGAGGACGTTTCTTCAGGACAGCACCTGATCGACAAATGGAAGCTGTTTGCGGGGTATGCCGCACCGGGGACCGGCAACCGCGACACCTATCCGCACCGGATCATCAGCACGCCCTTTGTTGCCGGTCCCGGCACGATTTCTTCAGAGACCTATCTATGCATTGGCCCTTTCGACACCAAGGAAGAGGCTGAAAGTGCACTCTCCTACCTTTTCTGCCGTCTGACCAGATTCCTGATTCTGCTTCACAAGTCGTCCCAGCACGTCACCAGAAAGGTCTATACCTTCGTCCCGACCCAAGCCTGGGACCGAACTTGGACCGACGCCGATCTTTACGAGCGCTACGGACTGACCGAGGATGAAATTGCCTTTGTCGAGAAAATCGTACGGCCCATGGGCGGGGACGATGCATAAACGCACCATCGACGAAATCCTCACGGAGAAGCCCGAAGCCCGCGGTCTGCGCATCTATGCCTACAGCATTGACGACGCGGCCCATGCGGGCCTGTTGAAGATCGGGCAGACCACGCGGGATGTGCGTGCCCGCGTCGCCGAGCAGCTGCGCACCGCGGCCATCAACAACTATCGCATCGAGCTCGATGCGCCGGCCGAGCGCGAGGATGGCAGCACCTTCACCGATCACGAAGTGCGCGCAGCACTCGAGCGCAAGGGGTTCGAGAGGGTGCAGGGGGAATGGGTGCGCTGCACGCTCGATGACCTGCGCACCGTCCTGACCGAGTTGCGCACCGGGCAGCGGCTATCGGGCACCCATCACCAGACCTTCCCCATGCGCCGCGAACAGGCCGAGGCGGTGCGGCTTACGCATGAATATTACCTCTCCCGCTGGGCCGAGGACATGCACGCCGTTCCCCGCTTTCTGTGGAACGCCAAGATGCGCTTCGGCAAGACCTTCGCGGCCTACCAGCTGGCCAGGAAGATGGGCGCCAAGCGCGTGCTCGTCGTCACCTTCAAGCCCGCGGTGGCCGACGCCTGGCAGAGCGATCTGGAAAGCCATGCCGATTTCGACGGCTGGCAGTATCTGTCGCGCGCGACCGGCGGCGACCCGACCCAGATCGACCCGAAGAAACCGGTCGTCTATTTCGGCTCGTTTCAGGACCTCTTGGGCAAGGATAGGCATGGCAACATCAAGCCCAAGAACGAGTGGATTCACCTCGTGAACTGGGACCTCGTCGTCTTTGACGAGTATCATTTCGGCGCCTGGCGGGATACGGCCAAGGAACTCTTCGAAGGCGAGGACGAGGCCGTCATCAAGAAGGAAGAAAAGTTCGAATACGCCGGTGCGCTCGACGTGGTAAACGAGGATCTGACCGTTCTTTCCGAGTCAGAAACGGATTTTCTGCCGATCACGACAAGAGCCTACCTGTATCTGTCGGGCACGCCGTTCCGCGCCTTGGCGACGGGCGAATTCATCGAAGAGCAGATTTTCAACTGGACCTACACGGACGAGCAGCGCGCCAAGGCGGAGTTCGCGCGCGAGCATCCCGGCGAATGGAACCCTTATGCCGCGCTTCCCGAGATGCGGCTTCTGACCTACCAGATGCCGGATGAGTTGTTAGCGGTTGCCAGCTCGGGGGAGTTCGACGAGTTCGACCTGAATGAGTTCTTCGCCGCGAACGGGCGCGGCACGGCCGCCCAGTTCAAGCACAAGGACGAGGTGCAGAAGTGGCTGGATATCATCCGCGGCCAATATCTGCCCAAGGCGACCGAGGCGCTGAAGATGGGCACCAAGCCGCCGTTCCCGTATTCTGATGTGCGGCTGCTTCCCTACCTGCAGCATTCCTTCTGGTTCCTGCCGAACGTGGCGTCGTGTCGCGCGATGGCGAACCTGCTGGCTGAGCGGCAAAACACCTTCTGGCACGATTACAGGGCAGTCGTCGCAGCGGGCACAGAGGCTGGGATCGGGCTGGAGGCGTTGAATCCGGTGCGAAAGGCAATCCGCAGCGGGTTCGATTCCAAGACGATCACGCTGTCATGCGGAAAGCTAACGACCGGCGTGACGGTGCCCCAATGGTCGTCGATCCTGATGCTGCGGAACCTGAAGTCGCCTGAAACCTATTTCCAGGCGGCGTTCCGCGTGCAATCGCCGTGGTCAATCAAGAACCCCAATGGCGACAATCCGAATGAAGAGGAAGTCCTGAAGCCGGTCTGTTACGTGTTTGACTTCGCACCGACGCGCGCGCTTCGGCAGGTTTCCGAATACGGCATTGGCCTTTCGTCGAACGAAGGCAACCCGGAAAATGCCGTGAGAGACTTGGTGTCTTTCCTGCCTGTGCTCGCCTACGACGGCGCGAACATGACCCAGGTCGATGCCGGCGGCATACTCGACATCGCCATGGCCGGCACGTCCGCGACACTCCTGGCTCGAAAGTGGGAAAGCGCGCTGCTCGTCAATGTGGACAACGACACGCTTCGCCGGATCATGGACAACCCCGAGGCCATGGCGGCAGTTGAGCGCATCGAGGGGTGGCGAGCGCTCGGTGACAACATCATCGAAACGATCATCAACAAGAGCGAGAAGGTCAAAGAACTCAAGAAAAAGGCGAAAGAGGGCGATTTGACGGAACGCGAGAAGAAGGAGCTTTCAGCCGAGGAAAAGGAATATAAGTCCAAGAGGAAGCAAATTCAGGAGAAGCTGATCAAGTTCGCCACCCGCATTCCCGCGTTCATGTATCTGACAGATTTTCGAGAGAACACGCTTCAGGACGTCATCACGAAGCTCGAACCTGATCTTTTCCTGGCAGTGACCGGCCTTACGGTCCAGGATTTCCATCTGCTTGTGCGGCTGAAGGTCTTCAACACCGAACAAATGAACCAAGCGGTATTTGCCTTTCGCCGATACGAGGACGCCTCGCTGCGGTACACGGGGATCGAGAGCCACGAGGGCTTGCGGCACTACGGGCTTTACGATACCGTCGTTGCGAAGGAGTAATCAATTACTTAGCGCGCTGGCCGGATCGGGAAGGGATGCCTTGAATTGCTCCTTGCACCTCCCACTCCGCGGGAAACCCTTTCAGCAACCGGGCGAGCGTCACCTCCGGCCCCTGCCGCCCGTCGATGATAGCCTCGACGATGTCGGGTGCGAGCAGCGTGAGGCGCAACACGCGGGTCATGTAGGAGGGTGCGATGCCTTCGCGTTCGGCAAGCTCGTTGATGGTGGTGAATCCACCAGATTCCAGCATTTTCTTCCAGCGGAAGGCACGGGCCAGGGCCTTGATCAGGGTGTTGTCGGTCCTGCGCTGAACCGGTGCGCCGTCGGGCAGTTGCACCTCCTTGCGCCCGCCGCGTCTGATGATGCGGAACGGGACGTGCAGGGTGATGGTGTCGGGTGTGGCGGTGCTCATGCAGCCGCTCCCATGTCGCCGGCCATCATCTCGCGCGCGAGACCGTGGAGCCCATCCACCCGCAGCCGGATGTCGAGCCCCTCGGTGCCGATGTCGATCCGCTCGATCAGCAGCGAGACGATGCGGGCCTGCTCTACCGGGAACAGTTCGTCCCACAGCGGGTCAAGCTGCTGCAGGGCGGTGCGGGCGTCGGCCTCGGTGATGCCACCGTTCTTTGCCTTGGCCGCCTTCCACGTCCCCGCCACGATCTCGGGCTGACGGAATACGGCGCGCAGCTGGTCGATGACAGCGGCCTCGATCTCACCCGCGGGCACGCGGCCGATGGGGCATGTCCCGGCGCCATGCTTCAGCACCGTCTGGCTGACATAATAGCGGTAGAGCTTGCCGCCCTTGCGGGTGTGGGTCGGCGAGAAGGCCGCGCCATCCGGGCCGTAGAGCAGTCCCTTCAAGAGCGCCGGTGTCTCGGCCCGGGTGCGGGCGGCGCGCTTGCGGGGACTTTCTTTCAGGATGGCGTGCACCTTGTCCCACGTCGCACGGTCGATGATCGCCTGGTGCTCGCCGGGGTAGCTCTCGCCCTTGTGCACGGCCTCGCCGATATAGACGCGGTTGTTCAGAATCCGGTAGAGAAACTTCTTGTCGATCCGGTTGCCCCTGGGCGTCCGAAGGCCGCGTTTTTCCACCTCGCGCGCAAGCTCCGTGCCCGAGCCGATTTCAATGAAGCGGGCGAAGATCCAGCGCACATGTTCCGCGCGGTCCTCGTCGATGACCAGCTTGCGGTTTTCCACCCGGTAGCCCCAGGGCGGCACCCCACCCATCCACATGCCCTTCCTGCGGCTGGCCGCGAACTTGTCCCTGATCCTTTCCGCCGTCACCTCGCGCTCGAACTGGGCGAAGGAAAGCAGGATGTTCAGCGTCAGCCGGCCCATGGAGGTGGTGGTGTTGAAAGACTGGGTGACGGACACAAACGTCACGTCATTGCGGTCGAACACGCGGGCGAGCTTGGCGAAGTCTGCCAGCGAGCGGCTGAGCCGGTCGATCTTGTAGACCACCACCACATCGACCAGCCCGTCCTCGATATCGGCAATCAGCCGCTGGAGGCCGGGCCGGTCCAGCGTGCCGCCCGAGATGCCGCCATCGTCATACCGGTCGCGCACCAGCAGCCAGCCCTCCGAGCGCTGGCTGGCGATATAGGCCTCACAAGCCTCCCGCTGGGCGTCGAGCGAGTTGAACTCCTGCTCAAGCCCTTCTTCCGAGGACTTGCGGGTGTAGATGGCGCAGCGGCGCTTGCGGACGATGGGCTTCGTCATGTCCGCGCCCTCCGGTTCTTCAGCCCGAAGAAAACCCAGCCGTTCCAGCGGGTGCCGGTGATAGCGCGGGCGACCGAGGACAGCGACTTGTAGGGGCGGCCCTGCCATTCATAACCGTCGGCGGTGACGGTGACGACATGTTCGACGCCCTGCCATTCGCGGATCAGGCGCGTGCCGACGATGGGCTTGAGATCGGCCCGGATGCGGCTCTTGCTGCGATCGCCGCCGTCGAGTTCTTCTCCGAGCCGTTCCAGGCGCTTCACCGTCTCCGGCTTCAACCCGCCATAGGCGAGCTCCTGGATGCGGTATGCCAGCCGGCTTTCCAGGTAGCGGCGGTTGAAG
>JALSGY010000518.1 GCA_026982515.1 Paracoccaceae bacterium | reverse complement strand
CATGAGGCTGGTGTTCATGGGAACGCCGGAATTTTCCGTGCCGGTGCTGGAGGCGCTGGTGGAAGCCGGCCACGAGGTGGCTGCCGTCTATTGCCAGCCGCCGCGCCCGGCCGGACGGGGCAAGAAGAAGCGGCCCTGCCCGGTGGAGACCCACGCGCAGGCACTGGGGCTGGAGGTGCGCCATCCGGGATCGCTGCGCTCGGCGGCCGAACAGGCCCGGTTCGCCGCCCTTGCGGCCGAGGTGGCAGTGGTGGTGGCCTACGGGCTGATTCTGCCGAGGGAAATCCTTGAGGCCCCGGCACGGGGCTGTCTGAACATCCATGCCTCGCTGCTGCCGCGCTGGCGGGGTGCTGCGCCGATTCACCGGGCGGTGATGGCGGGTGATGCCGAGACGGGCGTCTGCATCATGCAGATGGACGAGGGGCTCGACACCGGGCCGGTGCTGATGTGCGAGGCCACGCCGATCGGCCCGGAGGAGACCACCGGCGATCTGCACGGGCGGCTCTCGGAAATGGGGGCGGGGCTGATCCTGCGTGCGCTGGAGCGTCTGGACGAGCTGAAGCCCAGGCCGCAGCCGCAGGAAGGCATCACCTATGCGGCGAAGATCGACAAGGCCGAGGCGCGCATCGACTGGTCCCGCCCGGCGGCCGAAGTGGACAGGCATATCCGCGGCCTTTCCCCCTTTCCCGGCGCCTGGTGCGAGGTGGCGGGCGAGCGGGTGAAGCTCCTGCGTTCGCGACTGGCGCAGGGCTCGGGTACGCCGGGGCAGGTGCTGGGCGGCTTCACCGTGGCCTGCGGCGAGGGCGCGGTGGAGGTGCTGGAGGCCCAGCGCCCGGGCAGGCGGGCGATGAGCGCGGAGGAGTTTCTGCGCGGAACGGATCTGCCGCAACGGCTGGGCTGAGCGCCTCTGCCGGGCGCATTTTCAGCCGGTTGAAGAAGGGGCGGTGCCACCCGATGCGGGCCCGGGCTTGAAGGGTGCCATGCCCCTGCGGGCCAGTTCGTCGGCGCGTTCGTTTTCCGGGTGGCCGGCGTGGCCCTTGACCCATTCCCAGTTGACGCGATGGCGGGCGGTGGCCGCATCGAGCCGGCGCCACAGTTCCTCGTTCTTCACCGGTTTCCTGCTTGCGGTGCGCCAGCCGTTCTTCTTCCAGCCGTGGATCCACTGCGTGACGCCGTTCTTCACATAGGCGCTGTCGGTGACGATGGTGATGGAAGAGGGGCGTTCCAGCGCCTCCAGGGCCGCGATGGCGGCCATCAGCTCCATCCGGTTGTTGGTGGTTTCCGGCTCGCCGCCGGAAAGCTCGCGCTCCTTCACGACGCGCCCGCCCTCGCGCGCCACCAGCAGAACGCCCCATCCGCCCGGTCCGGGATTCCCGGAACAGGCCCCATCGGTATAGGCAAACAGCTCAGGCACCGGCGGCAGGTTCGCGCAGCACGCGCGGGATCTTGAATTCGACGTCCTCGCGGGCCGCTTCGACAAGGTGCATCGTCACCTCGAAACGGGCGCGGAAGGCATCGAGAACCTCGCTCACCAGCACTTCCGGGGCCGAGGCGCCGGCGGTGATGCCGATGCTGCGCACCCCCGCCAGTGCCGGCCAGTCGATCTCGGCCGCGCGCTGGACGAGATGGGCATTGGCGCAGCCGGCGGCGCGGCCCACCTCGACAAGGCGCCGCGAGTTGGAGGAGTTCGGCGCCCCGATCACCAGCAGAGCTTCGATTTCGGGGGCGATCGCCTTGACCGCCTTCTGGCGGTTGGTGGTGGCGTAGCAGATATCCTTCTTGTGCGGGCCGATGATTTCCGGGAAGCGGGTGCGCAGGGCGGCGACGATCTGCGCGGTGTCGTCCAGCGAGAGGGTTGTCTGGGTGATGTAGGCCAGTTTCCGGGGGTCACGCACCTGCAGCCGCTCCACGTCTTCCACCTTTTCCACCAGCAGCACCTCCCCCTCGGGCAGCTGGCCCATGGTGCCGATGGTTTCGGGGTGCCCGGCATGGCCGATCATCACCATCTGCAGGCCGTTCTCGTGGTGGCGGGCGGCTTCGATATGCACCTTGGAGACCAGCGGGCAGGTCGCATCGACCCAGATCATGTTGCGCCGCTCGGCTTCGGCGGGCACCGATTTCGGCACCCCGTGGGCGGAGAACACCACCGGCCTGTCGTCGGGGCAATCGGAGAGCTCCTCGACGAAGACGGCGCCCTTGGCGCGCAGGTCGTCCACCACGTAGCGGTTGTGCACGATCTCGTGGCGCACGTAGACGGGCGCGCCCCACCTGGCCAGCGCCTCCTCGACGATGCGAATTGCGCGGTCAACGCCGGCGCAGAAGCCGCGCGGGGCGGCAAGGTATATTTTCAGGGGTGGTTTGCTCATGGCGCGCTCCTCGGGGTGCAGACCTAGCGGAGAGAGGCGGGCGCCGTCCAGAGCGTGCGGTGAAAATCGTGCCGGAAATCCTCCGTATCCCGGCGCAGGGCGGCAAGGGTGCGGAGGACAGGCGGTTGTCCTCAGTCCCCGGCGGGAACCTCGACGCGGGTGTCTTCGCGCGGCTCGCGCGGCGGGCGGCCGATCACGTCTTTCAGTTCTTCCAGCTCGATGAAATTGTCGGCCTGGCGGCGCAGCTCGTCGGCGATCATCGGCGGCTGGGAGCGGATGGTGGACACCACCGAAACCCGGACCCCCTGGCGCTGCAGGCTTTCCACCAGCGGGCGGAAATCGCCGTCGCCGGAGAACAGCACGATGTGCTCCACGTGGGGTGCCAGTTCCATGGCGTCTATGGCCAGTTCGATGTCCATGTTGCCCTTCACCTTGCGCCGGCCGGTGGAATCGGTGAATTCCTTGGCCGGCTTGGTCACCATGGTGAAACCGTTGTAGTTGAGCCAGTCGACCAGCGGCCGGATCGGCGAGTATTCGTCGCTTTCCAGCAGGGCGGTGTAGTAGAAGGCGCGCAGCAGCTTGCCGCGGCGCATGAATTCCTGGCGCAGGAGCTTGTAATCGATATCGAAGCCGAGCGCCTTGGCAGCGGCATAGAGGTTGGAGCCGTCGATGAACAGCGCCAGCCGTTCGTCACGATAGAACATAAATTTTCCTTTCCAAAACTTTCCGCCGGTGGCTTGGTTGGGTGAGTGGTT
Organism: Paracoccaceae bacterium; assembly: GCA_026982515.1. GTDB lineage: Bacteria > Pseudomonadota > Alphaproteobacteria > Rhodobacterales > Rhodobacteraceae > S012-89. The sequence continues at coordinate 4,306 of JALSGY010000518.1, read as the reverse complement.
GCGGGTAATGCACCGGAGAAAGCCCCTGAAACATATTCATTTCCCCCCATGCTGCAAGACAGGGAAGAAAAAAATCAGCAGGACTGACCTAAAATTCGGCGATGAAACCTGGCTCGTGGCCCTGGGCGGCAACCTGCCGTCGAGTGTCGGAGATCCGGCCGCAACCATCGGGAAAGCCGTTGCGGATATCGCCGCGGCGGGAATTGCGATCCGCGCCGTCAGCCGGCTGTATCGGACGCCGTGCATTCCCGCTGGCGCCGGGCCGGATTACGTCAACGCGGCGCTGGTGGCCGAAGCCCGGATGGAGCCTTCGGCCTTCCTGGCCCTGCTCAACCGCATCGAGGCGCGCTACGGGCGCACCCGTCAGGCGCGCTGGGCGGCGCGCACGCTGGACCTTGACCTGATCGCCGCGGGCCGGAAGGTGCTGCCCGACGCGGCCGTCTTTGCCGCCTGGCGCGACCTGCCGCCCGAGGCCCGCGCCCGCAAGGCCCCGCAGGAGCTGATCGTGCCCCACCCGCGCATGCACGAGCGCGCCTTCGTGCTGATTCCCCTGGCCGAGATTGCGCCGCACTGGCGCCACCCGGCAAGCGGGCTGACGGTGCTGGAGATGCTCGATGCGCTCGATGATGCGGAAAAACAGGGCATCGAACCCCTGTAACCGGCCGGTTCGGGGCGAATCACCGCTTGTCAAGGCCGCCGGGAGCACCTAAATAGGCGGCTCCACACTCCCCTTGCAAGGATTGGAGAGCCCGATGGCCCGCGTGACGGTTGAAGATTGCGTTGACAAGGTTCCGAACCGGTTCGAGCTGGTGATGCTTGCCGCCCATCGTGCGCGCGAGATTTCTGCCGGCGCGCCGATCACCGTCGATCGCGATAACGACAAGAACCCGGTGGTCGCGCTGCGCGAGATCGCCGAAGAGACCCAGTCGGTCGAGGAATTGCGCGAGCGCATGATCGAAAGCCACCAGACCCAGATCGAGGTGGACGAGCCGGAAGAAGACGCCATGGCGCTGCTGATGGGCGCCGAAGCCGACAAGCCGGCCGAGGACGACATGTCGGAGGAAAACCTGCTGCGTGCGCTGATGGAAGCGCAAGGGCGGGAATAAGGGCGCCAACGCGCCAGAGGGTGCGGACCGGATGATCGATGTCGATGACCTGATCGAACTGGTCCGCAACTACAACCCCCGGACGAACGAGGAACTGTTGCGCAAGGCCTACGCCTACGGGCGCAGGATGCATGCGGGACAGTACCGGCATTCGGGCGAGGAATATTTCACCCACCCGGTGGCGGTGGCCGCGATCCTGACGGAACAGCGGCTCGACGATGCCACGATCGTCACTGCCCTGCTGCATGACACGATCGAGGATACCAAATCCACCTACGCCGAGATCGCGCGCGAATTCGGGGACGAGATCGCCGAACTGGTGGACGGGGTCACCAAGCTGACCAACTTGCAGCCCAACTCCACCGAGACCAAGCAGGCCGAGAACTTCCGCAAGCTGTTCATGGCCATGAGCAAGGACCTGCGGGTAATCCTGGTGAAGCTGGCCGACCGGCTGCACAACATGCGCACCATCCGCTCCCTGCCCCCGGAAAAGCAGGTGCAGAAGGCGCGCGAGACGATGGACATCTTCGCGCCGCTGGCAGGCCGGATGGGCATGCAGTGGATGCGCGAAGAACTGGAAGATCTGGCCTTCCGGGTGCTCAACCCCGAGGCGCGGGCCTCGATCATCCGCCGTTTCATCACCCTTCAGCGCGAGACCGGCGACGTGATCCACAAGATCACCAACGACATCCGCCGCGAGCTGGAGAAGGCCGGTGTCGAGGCCGACGTCTTCGGGCGCGCCAAGAAACCCTACTCGATCTGGCGCAAGATGGAGGAAAAGGAGCAGAGCTTCTCGCGCCTGTCCGACATCTACGGTTTTCGCATCATCACCCGCACCGAGGCCGATTGCTACTGCGTGCTGGGTGCCATCCACCGGCGCTGGCGGGCGGTGCCGGGACGCTTCAAGGATTACATCAGCCAGCCGAAATCGAACGGCTACCGCTCGATCCATACCACGGTTTCGGGCCGTGACGGCAAGCGGGTGGAGGTGCAGATCCGCACCCGGCAGATGCACGAGGTGGCCGAGGCCGGCGTGGCCGCCCATTGGGCCTACCGCGATGGCGAGCGGGTGGAAAACCCCTTTGCCGTCGATCCGGCCAAGTGGATCGCCTCGCTGACCGAGCGTTTCGAGAGCGCGGAGGATCACGACGAGTTTCTGGAACACGTCAAGCTGGAGATGTACTCCGACCAGGTGTTCTGCTTTACCCCCAGGGGCGATGTGGTGAAGCTGCCGCGCGGGGCCACGCCGCTGGATTACGCCTATGCGATCCATACCCGGATCGGCGATTCCTGTGTCGGGGCCAAGGTGGACGGCATCCGCGTGCCGCTGTGGACCCGGCTCAAGAACGGCCAGTCGGTCGAGATCATCACCGCCGAGGGGCAGCGCCCGCAGGCCAGCTGGATCGACATCGTGGTCACCGGCCGGGCCAAGGCGGCGATCCGGCGCAGCCTGCGCGAGGAGGACCGCGAGCGCTTCATCAAGCTGGGGCGCGAACTGGCCCGCGTGGCCTTCGACCACATCGGCAAGAAGGCCACGGACAAGGCGCTGGCCACCGCCGCCAAGCAGCTGGGGCTGAAGGATGCACCGGAACTGCTGGCGCGGCTCGGCTCGGCAGAGCTGACGGCGCGCGCGGTGGTGCAGGCGCTTTATCCGGAGCTGGCCGAGGGCGGCGAGGAAATCGACATGTCGCGCGCCGTGGTCGGCCTGCAGCCCGATCAGACCTTCAAGCGCGCTTCCTGCTGCCAGCCGGTTCCCGGCGAGCGGATCGTCGGCATCAGTTACCGCGGCCAGGGGGTGGTGATCCACGCCATCGATTGCGAGGCGCTGGCCGAATTCGAGGACCAGCCCCGCCGTTGGGTCGATCTGCAGTGGCACTCCGGCACCCATGCCCCTGTGCACTCGGTCAGCCTGGAAATGACCATCCGCAACGATGCGGGCGTTCTGGGGCGGATCTGCACCTTGATCGGAGAGCAGCGGGCCAATATCTCGGACCTGCACTTTCTTGACCGGAAACCGGACTTCTACCGCCTCATTATCGACGTGGATCTGCGCGACGTGGAGCATCTGCATGCCGTGATGCTGGCGCTGGAGGCGGAAAGCGACGTGGCCCAGGTCAGGCGATACCGGGATTTGGGGCGCAGGCCCTAGCAGAAAGGACGGGCGGGTGTTCAAGCGCCGCACCAGACGCACATATGCTCAGAGTTTTTCGGCGCTGTTCAGCCTGCGGGCCTGGGCGCGCGGCACCGGCTACGTTCTGCACCGTCTGCGTCGCCTGCCCGACCCGCCGCACCGGATCGCCCGCGGTGTCGGGGTGGGGGTGTTCGTGTGTTTCACGCCGCTCTTCGGCTTTCATTTCGTGCTGGCCGCGACCCTGGCCTTCCTCCTGCGCGGCAATATCCTGGCGGCGCTTCTGGCCACCTTCTTCGGCAATCCTCTGACCTTTCCGGTCATTGCCGTGGTCTCCATCGAGCTGGGCGCCTGGATGCTGGGCATCCCCGGCGGCATGCCGCTGCCGCATATCGCCCAGGCCTTCTCCAGCGCTTCGGTGGAACTGTGGGCCAACATCGTGGCGATGTTCACCGCCGATGTGGCACGCTGGGATCGGCTGGCCGAGTTCTACCGCACGGTGTTCCTGCCCTACCTGCTGGGAGGGCTGTTCCCCGGTGTGGTGACCGGCGCGATCGCCTACGCCGTCAGTCTGCCGGCGATCTCCGCCTATCAGAAGGCGCGCATCAGGCGGTTGAAGAAACGCTATGAGAAACGACGCGCCCTTGAGGCGCAGAAGGCTGACGTGGCCGGCAATCCGCATTAAGAAGGCCCGGCGAATCTGGCGAAGGTAGAAACGATGGCACTTGAAGAACCGCTCGGGCATCTGCGTCTGGGGGTGAACATCGATCACGTGGCGACGGTGCGCAATGCGCGCGGCGGGGCATGCCCCGATCCGGTGCGCGCCGCGCTGCTGGCTCAGGAGGCCGGCGCCGACGGCATCACCGCGCATCTGCGCGAGGACCGGCGGCACATCTCGGATGAAGACATCGACCGGCTGATGAAGGCGCTCACCGTGCCGCTCAATCTCGAGATGGCCGCCACCGCCGAGATGCAGGCCATCGCCCTGCGCCACCGTCCCCATGCGGTGTGCATCGTGCCCGAACGGCGCGAGGAACGCACCACCGAGGGCGGGCTGGAGGTGGCCCAGGAT
>JALSGY010000517.1 GCA_026982515.1 Paracoccaceae bacterium | reverse complement strand
CCGGGTGATGAGCCTGCGCGACGGCACGAAGAAGATGAGCAAGTCGGACCCCTCCGACATGAGCCGGATCAACCTCACCGACGATGCCGACACCATCGCCCAGAAGATCCGCAAGGCCCGTACCGACCCGGAGCCCCTGCCCTCTGATATTGCGGGGCTGGAAGGGCGCGCCGAGGCGGCCAACCTGGTGAACATCTACGCCGCGCTTTCCGACAGCACCCCCGAGGCGGCACTGCGCGAGGTGGGGGGCATGCAGTTCTCGCAGTTCAAGCCGAGGCTGGCGGAACTGGCGGTCGAGAGGCTCTCGCCGATCAGCGCCGAGATGGCCCGGCTGATGCAGGACAAGGCCGAGATCGACCGGCTTCTGGCGCGCGGCGCCGAACGCGCCCGAACCATCGCCGACCCGATCCTGCGCCGCACCTACGAGATCGTGGGAATGGTGGGGGCCTGAGCCCCGCATCGCCCCTCAGGCGGCGCGCCGGCTCAGGATTTCCTCGACAATGCCCTCGGCCACCTCGGCGGGGCTGCACGAAAGCGCCTCGGCCCGGGACAGGATCCGCTCAAGCGTGCGCTCCAGAGCCGCCAGCTTCCCGGCCACCCATTGCTCGCGGTCGGGAATGCGCCCGATCTCTGCCGCCACGTTGATGATTCCCCCACCGTTGGCCACGAAATCCGGGGCAAAAAGAATGCCGCGTTCATGCAGCCGCCGGCCATCCCCGGGGATGGCCAGCTGGTTGTTGGCCGCTCCCGCCACCACCTTGACCTTCAGCCGCGCGATGGTTGCCTCGTTCAGGGTGGCGCCGATCGCGCAGGGGGCGAAGATATCGGCCGGCGCGTCGTAGATTTCGTCAGGCGAAAGGGCAAGGGCGCCGAAACGCGCAACCGCCCTCTCCACGGCCGGCAGCGCCACATCCGTCACGATCAGCCGGGCACCGGCCTCGTGCAACAGCTGGCACAGGTGCTCGCCCACATGGCCCAGCCCCTGCACGGCCACCACCCGCCCGCTCAGATCCTCGCTGCCCAGGCGATGGCGGGCGGCGACGCGCATGGCATTGAAGACGCCGCGCGCCGTTATCGGCGAAGGATCACCACTGGCGTGGGGGCCCTCCGGCAGCCCTGCCACATGGGCTGTGCGCCGGGCGATCGTCTCCATGTCCCGGGGGCTCATGCCCATGTCCTCGGCCGTCCAGTAACGCCCGCCCAGTGCCTCCACCGCCTCACCGAAGGCCAGCAGCAGCTCCGGCGACTTGTCGGCGGCCGGGTCGCCGATGATCACCGCCTTGCCCCCGCCCAGAGGCAGACCCGCCGCGGCATTCTTGAAGGTCATGCCGCGCGACAGGCGCAGCACGTCCTCGATTGCCGCCTGTTCGCTTTCATAGGGCCGCATCCGCAAACCCCCCGCCGCCGGGCCGAGACGAGTTGAATGAATGGCGATGAAGGCCCGAAGGCCGCAGGCGTCATCCTCCACCCTGACCAGCCGTTCGTGGCCGGGCGCCTCGATATCCGTCATTCGCATCGCTTGTTCCTCCGTGCGGCCGGTTTGCCATGACCGCAGAAGGGATTGTCACCAAACCGGCTTGCCGAAAGGTGCAATTTTGGTGAAAAGCACCATGGAAAACAAACTTTTTGGAGATTTTCGCCAATGGACATGCTGGACCGCAAGATCGTGGCCGAACTGCAGCGCGACGGAAGGCTGAAGATCACCGAACTGGCCGAACGCATCGGCCTCTCGCCCACGCCCTGCGCACGGCGGCTGGAGAGGCTGGAGGCGGAGGGCGTCATCACCGGCTATGGCGCGAGGGTCGATGCGGCCAGGCTGGGCCTGCCGGTGACCATCTTCGTCTCGGTGGAACTCGAACGCCAGGACAGCGAGGCGATCCGCGCCTTCGAACGCGCCATCTCGCCCTGCGAGGAAGTGATGGAGTGCCACCTGCTGACCGGCTCGCGCGACATCCTGATGCGGGTCGTGGCCGCAGATCTGGCCGCCTTCGACGCCTTTCTCGAACACCGGCTGATGCGCATCCCCGGCATCAGCCGGCTGCGCTCCCACTTCGCCCTGCGCACGATGATACGGCGCGAAGCCCTGCCGATCCCCGGCTGAGCCCGGCGGCAAGAATGCGTCTGGACCTTCCCCCGGCCGCTGCCTTACGGTGCGGCGGAAAACGGAGACGACGACCATGGCAACCGGCAAGAACATCCGCACCTGGTTCGATGGTGCCTGGCACGAGGGCGACGTGATGATCATGCGCGCCGCCGATCACGGCGCATGGCTGGGCACCACGGTGTTTGACGGGGCGCGCCGCTTCGAGGGCGTGGCCCCCGATCTCGAGGCCCATTGCGCGCGCGTCAACCGCTCGGCCGAGGCGCTGATGATCACCCCCACGACAAGTACCGAAGAGATGGTGGAGATCGTGCGCGAGGGGCTGAAGGCCTATCCCGCGGATGCGGCCGTCTACATCCGCCCCATGTACTGGGCGCTGGAGGGGGGCGAGCTGGGGGTACTTCCCAGGCCGGGGGCCACCGGCTTTGCCGTCTGCTTCGAGGAAATCCCCATGGCCCCGCCCGATCGGGCCACCACCCTCACCACCACCCGCTTCCGCCGCCCGGTGCTGGAGGATGCGGTGGTGAACGCCAAGGCCGGCTGCCTTTACCCCAACAACGCCCGGATGCTGGCCGAGGCCCGCGCCAAGGGCTACGGCAATGCGCTGGTAGCCGATGCGCTGGGCAACGTGGCCGAAACCGCCACCGCCAACATCTTCATGGTCCGTGACGGCGAGGTTTTCACCCCTATCGCCAACGGCACCTTCCTGGCCGGCATCACCCGGGCCCGCCACATCGCCAACATGAAAGCCGACGGCATGGTGGTGCACGAAACCGTGCTGACCTTCGAGGACTTCCGCCAGGCCGACGAGGTGTTCATGTCGGGCAACATGATGAAGGTCACCCCGGTGACGGAATTCGACGGCACCCACTACCAGATCGGCCCGGTCACCCGGCGGGTGCGCGAACTTTACTGGGACTGGGCGCTCTCGGCGGGCTGAAGGCGCACATCTCCTGGCGCATGCCGCAGTGGCGGATCGTCTCGCAACCCGGATGCACGCGCCCTGGATGCGCCGAATGGTCCGCCCCCCGCCTGCGCAGTTGCAACCTCCGCGCCGCTCGTTCATCATCGGGCCGAAACCTGGAGATACCGACCGATGCGCAAATTCCTTGTCGTGCTCGATGACAGCCGTGAATGCCTCAATGCCATGCGATTTGCCGCCATGCGCGCGGCCAAGACCGGCGGCGGGGTGGAGATTCTCTCGATCATCCCGCCCGAGGAATTCAACCACTGGATCGGCGTCGGAGAGATCATGCGCGAAGAGGCGCGTGAGCGCATCCACGCCCATTTCGAGGTTTTCGCCAAGTGGATGCGCGACAAGCAGGGCATCGACCCCGAGCTGGTGATCCGCGAAGGCGACCCGGTGGAGCAGATCCTTGCCCAGATCAACGAAGATCCCGAGGTGGGCATTCTGGTACTGGGCGCGGGCACCGACAAGAAAGGCCCCGGGCCGCTGGTGACGCAGCTGTCGCGCTCTTCGGGCACGCTGCCTGTGCCGATCACCATCGTGCCGGGCGAATTGTCGAAGGAACGGCTGGAAGCCATCACCTGAGTCCAGTTTAGAATCGTTCCAAGTCCTTGACTCGGGTTCGCGCCAGGCGCATATCTCGGACAACTGCAGAGGATACGCCCATGTTCATCCAGACCGAATCAACCCCGAACCCGGCAACGCTGAAATTCCTGCCCGGCCAGACGGTGCTGAGCACCGGCACGGCGGATTTCCCCTCCGCCGAGGTGGCCGGCCGCTCGCCGCTGGCCAGGCGCCTGTTCGCGGTGGACGGGGTGCGCGCGGTGTTCCTGGGCTCGGATTTCGTGGCCGTCTCCAAGGCCGAGGACGTGGCGTGGGAACATATCAAGCCGGCGATTCTCGGCGCCATCATGGAGCATTTCCAGTCCGGCGACCCGGTCATCGAGGGCGAGACCGAGGCCGCAGCCGTCGAGGATGACGGGCCCGACAGCCAGATCGTTGCCCAGATCAAGGATCTGCTGGATACCCGGGTGCGCCCGGCGGTGGCCCAGGACGGCGGCGACATCATCTTCCACGGTTTCGAGAAGGGCATCGTGTATCTGCACATGCAGGGCGCCTGCGCCGGCTGCCCCTCCTCGACCCTGACCCTGAAGATGGGGATCGAGAACCTGCTGCGTCACTACATCCCCGAAGTGATCGAGGTGCGGCCGGTTGCTGCGTGACGATCTGATACTCGCATTCGACACATCGGCCGCGCATTGCGCGGCCGCTTTGGTTTCGGGCGGCCAGGTCCTGGCACATCGCTCCGAGGAGATGGCCCGCGGACAGGCCGAACGGCTGTTTCCCCTGCTTGAAGAACTTCTCTCCGAGGCCGGGGCCGGCTGGAAGGACCTCAGCCGCATCGGGGTGGGCATCGGGCCGGGGAACTTTACCGGCACGCGCATCTCGGTCTCGGCTGCACGTGGTCTGGCGTTGTCGCTGGAGATTCCGGCGCTGGGGGTCTCCAGCTTCGAGGCGCTGGCCCACGGCCTGCCGCGCCCGCTGATCGCCAGCGTGGATGCCCGGGCCGGGCGGCTCTACCTGCAGCGGCTTGCCGATGACGCGGCCGAGCCGCCTTTGCTGGCCAGCCATGACAGCCTGCCTTCGGCCTGGTTCGCGCCGGGGGTGCAGGTGGTGGGCCACGCCGCGCCCCAACTGGCCGCGCTGCTTGGCGGGCAGCCCGTGCCTGCGGCCGCGCCGCTGGCCCAGGCCATCGCCGCCATCGCCGGCGCCCGCGCCCCGGAACGGGCCGCCCGCCCGGCCCCGCTTTACCTGCGCCCGGCCGATGCCGCCCCGCCACGCGACGGCGCCCCGGTCATCCTGCCGTGACGGACAGCCCCGAAGCGCTGGCTGCGCTGCATGCGCGCTGTTTCACCTCTCCGCGGCCCTGGAGCGCGGGTGAATTCGCCGCCCTGCTGGAAGAACCGGCGGTGTTCCTGCTGGCCGGGGCCCATGGATTTGCCCTCGGCCGGGTGATCGCCGACGAGGCCGAACTGCTGACCATCGCCGTGGCCCCCGAGGCGCGGGGCCGCGGCCTCGGCCACCGGTTGATGGCAGGGTTCGAAGCCGAAGCCGCCCGGCGCGGCGCCGCTCGTGCCTTTCTGGAAGTGGCTGAAGACAACGACGCCGCGCTGCGCCTTTACAAGGCGCGAGGCTATCGCGAATCCGGCCGCCGCCGGGGCTATTACCGGCGCCGCCGAGGCCCGGCCGCCGATGCGGTACTGATGGTACGAGATCTCTCTGCGGGCTGACTTCGCCTCGCTCCCCCGTTTAACGGCGAAATGGCGGAAATCTGATGGACCGGATGGTAAAAAGCTATTGACCCTCTGCCACGGCTGCGGCCTAAATTGCGGATGATCATATCAGATCTGCTCGCTCAACAGAGAAGCGTCGCCATGACGGCGGCGGCTTTCCGAAAATAACAACTGGGAGACAATCTATGACCCTGATGCAGAAATTCCTTGGCGCGGCGGCCACGCTTGCGCTGAGCGCCGGAGCAGCCCTCGCGGAGCCCGCGATCATCTTCGACCTCGGCGGCAAGTTCGACAAGTCGTTCAACCAGGCCGCCTTCGAAGGCGCGACCCGCTGGGCCGAGGAAACCGGCGGTTCGTTCCGCGAGATCGAGCTGAGCTCGGAAGCCCAGCGCGAACAGGCGCTGCGCCGCTTCGCCGAGAACGGCAACAACCCCATCGTGATGACCGGCTTCGCCTTCGCCTCGGCGCTCGAGGCCGTGGCGCCGGACTTCCCGGATACCAAGTTCGCGATCATCGACATGGTGGTGGATCAGCCCAACGTGCGCTCGGTGGTGTTCAAGGAGCATGAGGGTTCCTACCTGGTCGGCGTGGCCGCGGCCAAGGCCTCCAAGACCGGCACCGTGGGCTTCATCGGCGGCATGGACATCCCGCTGATCCGCAAGTTCGCCTGCGGCTACGTCCAGGGCGTGAAGGCCACCGACCCCGACGCCACCGTGATCCAGAACATGACCGGCACCACCCCGGCCGCCTGGAACGATCCGGTGAAGGGCGCCGAACTGACCAAGGCCCAGATCGCCAAGGGCGCCGACGTGATCTACGCCGCCGCCGGGGGCACCGGCGTGGGCGTGCTGCAGGCCGCGGCTGACGCCGGCGTCTACTCGATCGGGGTGGACAGCAACCAGAACTACCTGCATCCCGGTTCGGTGCTGACCTCGATGATCAAGCGGGTCGACGTGGCCGTCTACGAGGCCTTCAAGGAAGGCGAGAACCTGACCACCGGCTTCAACGTGCTGGGCCTGGCCAACGGCGGCATCGACTACGCCCTTGACGAATACAACGCCGAGATCTTCACCGACGAGATCAAGGCAGCGGTGGAAGACGCCAAGGCCAAGATCATCTCGGGCGAGATCGAGGTGCACGACTACATGTCCGACAACTCCTGCCCGGTCGAGTAAGGGACACCCCTTATGGGCAGTGAAACCGAACAGGGGCGGCAGGAAACTGCCGCCCCGGCCATAGAGCTTCGCGGCATCTCCAAGGCCTTCGGGCCGGTGCAGGCGAACAAGGACATTTCCATCTCGGTCGCCAGGGGCACGATCCACGGGATCATCGGCGAGAACGGCGCCGGAAAATCGACGCTGATGTCGATTCTGTATGGATTCTACCGCGCCGATTCGGGCGAGATCTACATCAACGGGCAGAAGACCGAGATCCACGACAGCCAGGATGCCATCGCTGCCGGCATCGGCATGGTGTTCCAGCATTTCAAGCTGGTGGAAAATTTCACCGTCCTGGAAAACGTCATCCTCGGCGCCGAGGACGGGCCGATGCTGCGCCCCTCGCTGGCCAAGGCCCGGCGCACCCTGCGCGAACTGGCCACCGAATACGAACTCAACGTGGACCCCGACGCGGTGATCGAAGACCTCTCGGTGGGGCACCAGCAGCGGGTGGAGATCCTCAAGGCGCTCTACCGGCAGGCCGACATCCTGATCCTGGACGAGCCCACGGGCGTGCTTACCCCGGCCGAGGCCGATCACCTGTTCCGCATCCTGCGCAACCTCAAGGCACAGGGCAAGACGATCCTGCTGATCACCCACAAGCTGCGCGAGATCATGGACATCACCGATACCGTCAGCGTGATGCGCCAGGGCGAGATGAAGGGCACCGTGCGCACCAGCGAAACCTCCCCCGAGGATCTGGCCGAGCGCATGGTGGGGCGCAAGGTGCTGCTGCGGGTCGACAAGAAGCCCGCCACCCCGGGAAAGACGGTGCTGGAGGTGGAGAACCTGCGCGTGGTGGACGGCTCCGGCGTGGAGCGGCTGCGGGGCATCTCGCTGCAGGTGCG
>JALSGY010000516.1 GCA_026982515.1 Paracoccaceae bacterium | reverse complement strand
GGTGGACGGGGTAAAACTGGGCGACGGCACGCCGGGGCCGGTGGCCACGCGGCTGCGCGAGATCTACCTGGAGGAAAGCCGCAAGTCGGCGATCTGAGACCGGCCGCGCCCGGCAGGGCCGGGAGGCGTTCGGACACCAGCCAGCCCGTTTCCCTGCCGAGGCGGTCTTCGACCGGTTTGCCCGGCACATTGCCTCGGGCCGCCGATGGCGCGCAAGTGCCGCCACGGCCTGCACGGTCACCAGCGCCTTGAGGAGGAAGAGGGTGGCGAGACCGCCCACCGGGAAGGCAGCGAAACCAGCCCGCGGCAGAATTCAGCCTTCGGGATCACCCACGTTTTCGCGGAAGGCCACCTCGAAGGCGGCCTTCTGTTCGTCGCTGGCCTCGGTCTGGTAGTTCAGCTTCCAGTCGGAATAGGGCATACCGTAGAACAGTTCGCGCGCTTCGTCCTTGCTCATCTCGATGCCGCGTTCCGAAGCCGCCTCCTGATACCAGCGCGACAGGCAGTTGCGGCAAAAGCCGGCGAGGTTCATCAGGTCGATGTTCTGCACGTCGGGACGCTTTTCGATCAGGTGCTCGCGCAGGCGGCGAAAGGCGGCGGCCTCCAGTTCGATCCGGGTTTTCTCGTCCATGGTCTCCTCCTTCAGGATGGGGGCCGGGCCTCGGCCAGCGCTGCCTGCAGCAGCGGGGCAAGCCGTTCGGCCCATTCGTTCTGGCCGGTTTCCTCGACGATCAGGTCCTGGCGGATTTCCAGCAACGCGTTCATCCGCCCCGGCTGCAGCGCGTGACGGTCCACCGAATCGCCGGGCAGGTGGCCGGCGTAGGGCTCGTTTTCGCCAACGCACAGGTCCGGTTCGGCGCGCAGCAGCCGCAGCAGCGGGGCCGAGAGGCGCTGATCCCAGGCGGCATGCAGGATGCCGATGTGCCAGGGGCGCGGGGCGCGTGAATAGAGCCGCGGGGTGAAGCTGTGCACGGCCACGATCACCGGGTCGTCAAGCTGTGCGGCCAGTTCCGCATAGGCCGCGTGATAGGGGCGGTGATAGGCGTTGAGGCGGCGCTCCACCTCGGCGGTATCCACATGGCGGTTTCCGGGGATGATGGTGCCGTCATAGAGCTTCATCACGAGCGTCGGATCGTCCTCGCCGCGGTTGGGGTCGATCACCAGCCGCGAGAAGCGGCCGAGGATGGCTGGCGCGTCCAGCAGCTCGGCCAGCCTGCGGGTGACACCCGCGGCGCCGATATCGTAGGCGATGTGGCGCTTCATCTCTTCGGGCGGCAGGCCGAGCGTGCCGCCGTTGACTTCTGCCGGCACATGGTTGGAGGCATGATCGCAGGCCAGAAGCCAGCGCGAATCCGGATTGCCGCCGATGATCTCGAATGGTCTGTAAGTCATGGTCCCGTCACGCGGATTGCCATGACTGATTAGGCAATATCGGCGCCGGGCGCCAGTTGTCAGAAGCAAGGATTTCGGCCATACAGGCCCCGGCCCGCAAAAGATTGACAAGAACAAGGGGAACTGGCTGCATGAGACGGCTGAGAAACGTGAAGATCGTCGCCACCCTCGGGCCCGCATCCGACGATTACGAGACCATCCGCGGCCTGTTCGAGGCCGGTGCCGACGTGTTCCGTCTGAACATGAGCCATGGTGAGCATGCCGAGATCGCGGCGCGCCATGCGATCATCCGCCGCATCGAGAAGGAGACCGGCCGCCCGATCGCCATCCTCGCCGATCTGCAGGGCCCCAAGCTGCGGGTCGGCAGGTTCGCGCGTGGCGAGGAAGAGCTGAAAGAGGGCCAGGCCTTCCGTCTCGATCTCGACCCGGCAGAGGGAGACGCGCAGCGGGCGAACCTGCCCCACCCCGAGATCTTCGTCGCCCTCCGCCCCGGCTCGACGCTGCTGGTCAATGACGGCAAGATCGAGCTTCTGGTGCGTGACTGCGGGGACGATTTCGCCGAATGCGAGGTGATCGCCGGCGGGGTGATCTCGGACCGCAAGGGAGTGAACGTCCCCGATGTGGTGCTGCCGCTGGCCGCGCTGTCCGAAAAGGACCGGCGGGATCTGGAGTTCGCCTGCGATCTGGGGGTGGACTGGCTGGCGCTGTCCTTCGTGCAGCGCGCCGCCGATGTGGAGGAGGCCCGCGCGCTGGCCGCGGGCCGCGCCTTCATCCTCTCGAAGATCGAAAAACCCGCGGCGGTGAAGGATTTCGATGCCATTCTCGCGGTCTCCGACGGGATCATGGTGGCGCGCGGCGATCTGGGGGTGGAACTGCCGGTGCAGAACGTGCCGCCGATCCAGAAGCGGCTGGTGCATGCCTGCCGGGCGGCGGCCAAGCCGGTGATCGTGGCCACCCAGATGCTGGAAAGCATGGTGGACAGCCCGGTGCCCACCCGGGCCGAGGTTTCCGACGTCGCCAACGCCATCTACGAGGGGGCCGATGCGGTGATGCTCTCGGCCGAGAGCGCGGCTGGCCACTACCCGCTGGAGGCCGTCACCACCATGAACAACGTCGCCATCGAGGTGGAGAGCGATCCGACCTACCGCGAGCTGCTCGACGCCGCCGCCACCGGCAGCAAGCGCACGGTGGCCGATGCCATCGTCTCGGCGGCGCGCGAGATCGCCGAGACCACCGACATCAAGGCGATCTGCTGTTTCTCCGAATCGGGCACCACGGCGCTGCTGACGGCGCGCGAGCGGCCCAAGGTGCCGATCATCGCGCTCACCTCGAAGATCCGCACCGCCCGGCGCCTTGCGCTGAGCTGGGGGATGCACTGCGTGATGACGGGTGAGGTGGAGCGCTTCAAGATGGCGGTGGTCAACGCGGTGCGCGCGGCGCGCAGCGCAGGCTTTGCCACCGAGACCGACCAGATCGTGGTGACTGCCGGGATTCCCTTCAATCAGCCCGGCACCACCAACATCCTGCGGGTGGCGCCCTGCGAGGAAAGGTTGATTTTCAACACGGACCCTGAATAATTCCGCGAGCCGCCGCCATTGGAGGGCCGCAGATGAGCAACGATTTCCTTCTGGTTCTGGGCGTGATCCTCTTTGCGCTGGGCATCCCTTCGCTGATCAACGCCTTTTCCGAAAGCCGCCCGCCGCGGCTGGCGATCATCCTTTTCGTGATCGGCGGCAGCCTGATCAGCTGGGCCGCCTACAACCAGCCCGGCGGCTACACGATCGAGGAGATGCCCGACGTCTTCGTGCGGGTGTTCGCGCAGATCGTGCGCTGAGGGCGAATTTGCTCTTGCCTGCGGGGCGATTGCGCCGTATACGCCCGCCCTCAGCTGCGCGGCCGGCGAGAGGCATGCCGAGTCGCGCTTCACCGACCCGATAGGAGACGGAAATGCCCAAGATGAAGACCAAATCAGGCGCCAAGAAGCGCTTCAAGGTCACCGCGACCGGGAAGGTCATGGCCGCCCAGGCCGGCAAACGGCACGGGATGATCAAGCGGACCAAGAAATTCATTCGTAACGCACGTGGCACCACGACGCTCTCCGCGCCTGACGCGAAGATCGTCAAGTCCTACATGCCCTACGATCGCTGAGGAGGTCTGCAGATGTCCCGAGTCACAAGCGGAAAAGTCACCCACGCCCGCCACAAGAAGGTTCTGAAGGCCGCCAAGGGCTACTACGGCGCCCGCAGCCGCAGCTTCCGCGTCGCCAAGCAGGCGGTGGACAAGGCCAACCAGTATGCAACCCGCGACCGCAAGCAGCGCAAGCGCAATTTCCGCGCCCTGTGGATCCAGCGGATCAATGCCGCCGTGCGCGAACGCGACGAGGCGCTGACCTACTCGCGCTTCATCAACGGGCTGAACAAGGCCGGGATCGAGGTGGACCGCAAGGTGCTGGCCGATCTCGCCGTACACGAGCCCGAGGCATTTGGCGCCATCGTCGAAAAGGCGAAGGCCGCGCTCGCGTAAGTGTTCCCGAAAATAGGGGAAGAAATGAGGAAGCCGCGGACCTTTCATGAGGTCTCGCGGCTTCTTGCCTTGAAGCGCCGGTGTGGTAGCTAGCGACCGGCAGTCAGACGGGGGATCGGGATGGACGATCTGAGGCAGAAATACCTTTCGGCCATCGCCGGGGCGGCCGACGAGGCGGCGCTGGAGGAAATCCGCGTGGCCGCGCTGGGCAAGAAGGGCGAGATCAGCCTGAAGATGCGCGAACTGGGCCGCATGAGCCCCGAAGAGCGCAAGGTGATGGGGCCGAAGCTCAACGCGCTCAAGGACGAGATCAACTCGGCGCTGGCGGCGCGCAAGGCGGCGCTGGCCGATGCCGCGCTCGAGGAGCGGCTGGCCGCCGAGTGGCTGGACGTTACCCTTCCCGGCCGTCCGCGCCCGCAGGGCACCGTGCACCCCGTCAGCCAGGTGACCGAAGAGATCACGGCGATCTTCGCCGACATGGGCTTTGCCGTGGCCGAGGGACCGCAGGTGGAAAGCGACTGGTACAATTTCGACGCCCTCAACATCCCCCCGCACCACCCCGCCCGGCAGGAGTTCGACACCTTCTACATGCACCGCGCCGAGGGCGACGAGCGCCCGCCCCACGTGCTGCGCACGCACACCAGCCCGGTGCAGATCCGCGCCATGGAAAAGCACGGCGCCCCGATCCGGGTGATTGCGCCGGGGCGGGTTTACCGTAGCGACTACGACCAGACCCACACGCCGATGTTCCATCAGGTCGAGGGGCTGGCAATCGACCGCGACATTTCCATGGCCAACCTGAAATGGGTGCTGGAGGAATTCTGCCGCGCCTTCTTCGAAGTGGAAAACGTGGAGCTGCGCTTCCGTGCCTCGCACTTCCCCTTTACCGAGCCTAGCGCCGAGGTGGATCTGCGCTGTTCCTGGCAGGGCGGGCAGCTCAAGGTGGGCGAGGGCGACGACTGGATGGAGATACTGGGCAGCGGCATGGTGCACCCCAAGGTGCTGCAGGCGGCCGGCGTGGACCCCGGAAAGTGGCAGGGCTTTGCCTTCGGGCTGGGCATCGACCGGCTGGCGATGCTCAAATACGGCATCCCCGATCTGCGTGCCTTCTTCGACAGTGATCTGCGCTGGCTGCGCCACTACGGCTTTGCCGCGCTGGACGTGCCGACGCTGCACGGGGGGCTGAGCAGGTGAGCCTTGTCATCATGATGCGCGGGGCTACAGCCCCGCATCGGGCCCGTCTCCGCTTTCCCTCGGTGCCGGGCGCAATGCTCCGCAACAAGGAAAATGACCGCGCCGCGACGCGCATGGAGAAAGACGAATGAAATTCACGCTCTCCTGGCTGAAAGATCATCTCGAAACCGAGGCCACGGTCGATGAAATCGCCGAGGCGCTGACCGATCTGGGGCTTGAGGTCGAGGGTATCGAGAACCCCGCCGAGCGGCTTTCGGCCTTCACCATCTGCCGTGTCATCGAAGCGAAACAGCACCCCAATGCCGACAGGCTGCGGCTGTGCCGGGTCGAGGCCTGGGTGGAGGGCGAGCCGCAGGAGGTGCAGGTGGTCTGCGGCGCGCCCAATGCGCGCACCGGGCTCATTGGTGTCTTCGCTCCGGTGGGCACCCATATTCCCGGCACCGGGATCGACCTCAAGCCCGGCGTGATCCGCGGCGAGGCTTCCAACGGGATGCTGTGCTCGGAACGCGAGATGATGCTGAGCGATGATCACGACGGCATCATCGAACTGCCCGCCGACGCGCCGCTGGGCGCGCGTTTCGTCGACTGGCTGGCCGAGCATGACCCGGCCAAGGTGGACCCGGTGATCGAGATCGCCATCACCCCCAACCGCCCCGATGCGCTGGGCGTGCGCGGCATCGCCCGCGATCTGGCGGCGCGTGGCCTGGGAGTGCTGAAGCCCTACGAGGTCAGCCCCGTGCCGGGCCGTTTCGAAAGCCCGATCAAGGTGCAGATCGACCCGGCGCTGAAGGAGAAGGGATGCCCGCATTTCACCGGCCGGCTCATCCGCGGGGTCAGGAACGGCCCCAGCCCGCAGTGGCTGCAGGAGCGGCTGAAGGCGATCGGCCTGCGCCCGATCTCGGCGCTGGTGGATATCACCAATTTCCTTACCTATGACCTCAACCGCCCGCTGCATGTCTTCGATGCCGACAAGGTGAAGGGCAACCTGCACATTCATGCCGCGACGGGCGGCGAGACGCTGGTGGCGCTCGACGAGAAGGAATACCGCATGCCCGAGGGCGTGATGGTGATTTCCGACGACAGCGGGGTGGAGAGCATCGCCGGGATCATGGGCGGGATGCCGACCGGCTGCACCGAGGAGACGGTGAACGTCTTTCTCGAAAGTGCCTGGTGGGATCCGATCACCATCGCCCGGGCGGGCCGGGCATTGAAGATCAACTCCGACGCCCGCTACCGCTTCGAGCGCGGGGTGGATCCGGCCTTCACCGAGCCGGGGCTGGAAGCGGCCACCGCCATGGTGCTGGAGCTGTGCGGCGGCGAGCCCTCGCAGGTGGTGGCCGATGGCGCCGCCCCGGTGGAGGACCGCGCCTACCGGCTGGATACCGACCGGGTGGTTTCTCTGGTGGGCATGGAGATCCCCGCCGAGGAGCAGCGGCGCACACTGACGGCGCTGGGCTTCCGGCTGGAGGGCGACATGGCCCATGTGCCCAGCTGGCGGCCCGACGTGCAGGGCGAGGCCGACCTGGTGGAAGAGGTGGCGCGCATCGCCTCGCTCACCCGGCTGGAGGGCAAGCCTCTGGCGCGGGTGGATGCGGGGGTGGCCCGGCCGATTCTCACGCCCATGCAGCGGCGTGAGGGGCTTGCCCGGCGCACCGCCGCAGCACTGGGCTACAACGAATGCGTCACCTACAGCTTCATCGACCGCGAGAGCGCGGCGCTCTTTGGCGGCGGTGATGACGCGACGATGCTGGAAAACCCCATCTCCAGCGAGATGAGCCACATGCGCCCCGATCTGCTGCCCGGCCTGCTGCAGGCCGCAGCCCGCAACCAGGCCCGCGGTTTCATGGATCTGGCACTGTTCGAGGTGGGCCCAGCCTTCACCGGCAGCGAGCCGGGCGAGCAGTATACCGAGGTGGCCGGCCTGCTGGTGGGCCATGCCGCGCCCCGCGATCCGCATGGCTCGCGCCGTCCGGTGGACATCTACGATGCCAAGGCCGATGCCGAGGCCATCCTTGCCGCCATCGGTGCACCGGCCCGGGCGATGATCCGCCGTGGCGCGCCCGCCTGGTGGCACCCGGGCCGTTCGGGGCAGATCAGCCTCGGGCCGAAGAACGTGCTGGCCGTCTTCGGCGAGCTGCACCCCAGGGTGCTGCAGGCGCTGGGCGTGAAGGGCCCGGCGGTGGCCTTCACCGTCTATCCCGAGCGCGTGCCCTTCCCCAAGGCGAAGGGCACCACCCGCCCGGCGCTGGAACTCAACGACCTGCAGGCGGTGGAGCGCGATTTCGCCTTCGTGGTGGATGAGGATGTGGAGGCGCTGACGCTGGTCAACGCCGCGCGCGGTGCCGACAAGGTGCTGATCGAATCGGTGCGTCTGTTCGACGAGTTCACTGGCGAAAAGGCGCGCGCCCAGATGGGCGAGGGCAAGAAATCCCTGGCCATCACCGTGCGCCTGCAGCCAAGGGAAAAGACCCTGACCGAAAAGGATATCGAAGCGGTGTCGGCGAAGATC
>JALSGY010000515.1 GCA_026982515.1 Paracoccaceae bacterium | reverse complement strand
GGGCCCGGAATGCGGCGATCTCCTGCGCCCGGCGCTCTTCCGGGGTCAGCTCCCTGGCTTCGGCCTTCGGCGGCTTCTTCGAGGCAATCGCCTTCACCTTCGGCGGCGGCGGCGGCCAGGTGATCTCGCCCTGGTAGGTCACCGTGGCAGAGCGGATCACGTCATCCTCCATGTCATGCACGATCTGCCCGTCCTTCTCCGGGGTCAGGTCGGCCAGCATGTGACGGATGTTGTTGGCGTAAAGCGTCGAGCTCTGCGCCGCCATGCGCGAGGGAAAATCGGTATAGCCGATGATCGTCACGCCGTTTTTGGTGACGATCTTCTCGTCCGGGCTGGTCAGCTCGCAGTTGCCGCCGCGCTCGGCGGCCAGATCGACGATCACCGAGCCCGGCTTCATCATCTCCACCATGTCGGCCGTCCACAGCTTCGGCGCGGGCCGGCCGGGGATCAGCGCGGTGGTGATGACGATATCCATCTCGGGGGCCATCTCGCGGAATTTCTCCAGCTGCTTGGCCAGGAACTCGGGGCTGGAGGGTTTGGCATAGCCGCCCGTCTCGGCGCCGTCCTGATCGTCCTCGAAATCGAGATAGACGAACTCCGCTCCCATCGATTCGATCTGCTCGGCCACCTCGGGGCGCACGTCGAAGGCATAGACGATGGCGCCCAGGCTCACCGCGGTGCCGATCGCGGCCAGCCCGGCCACGCCGGCGCCCACCACCAGCACCTTCGCCGGCGGCACCTTGCCGGCAGCGGTCACCTGCCCGGTGAAGAAGCGGCCGAAATTGTTGCCCGCCTCGATCACCGCGCGGTAGCCGGCGATGTTGGCCATCGAGCTGAGCGCATCCATCTTCTGGGCCCGGCTGATCCGCGGCACCATGTCCATGGCAATCACGTTGGCGCCCTTGTCGCGGCACAGCTCCAGCAGCTCCCCGTTCTGATCCGGATGGAAAAAGCTGATCAGGGTCTGGCCCTTGCGCAGCCTTCTGGCCTCGGTCTCGGTCGGCGGGCGCACCTTGGCCACGATGTCGGCCGCCTTCCACAGCGCCGCCGCCCCCCTGACAACCTCGACCCCGGCCTCGCGATAGGCCGCATCCGAAAAACCCGCGGCCTTGCCCGCACCGGCCTCG
Organism: Paracoccaceae bacterium; assembly: GCA_026982515.1. GTDB lineage: Bacteria > Pseudomonadota > Alphaproteobacteria > Rhodobacterales > Rhodobacteraceae > S012-89. The sequence continues at coordinate 6,548 of JALSGY010000515.1, read as the reverse complement.
ATCACGCATTCATGGCCGAGCTTGCGCAGCTGCACGGCACTTTCGGGCGTCATGGCAACCCGCGCCTCGCCCGGATGAACCTCTTTCGGCGTTCCGATCTTCAAGCCCACTCCTCCTTCGTCTGTCCGTCCCGCGCAGCCCGCGCGCCGTGTGACCTTTTGTCTTGTCTTGCAATACCGGGCAAGCATTGCAACAGCTTACTTTCCGATCATATTCAAAAAAGCAAATTCAACGCGGAGCAGACCGAATGAGACCACGATCCACCCTCCCGATTTCCCCCCCGACAAGGCGCCGGGTCCTGCAGCTGGCCGCGGGGACGGCGGCAACCGCCGCCATTGCCCCGCTTGCCGCCACGCCGGCCCTTGCCCAGCCCGCGCAGTACCGGACCATGGACGCCCCCGCCGCCCACGATGCCGCCCTGGCCGGCGAGATCATCCTGGTCGATATCCGCACCCCGCCCGAATGGGCCGAAACCGGAATCGGAGAGGGCGCGGTGGCCATCAACCTGCGCGACCCGAACTTCGTGCAGACGCTGGTGAAACTGCGCCAGAAATACCCCGAGCGACCGATCGCCCTGATCTGCCGCACCGGCGCCCGCTCGGGCTATGCGGTCACCACCCTGGCCCGGCAGGGCTTTCCGGGGCTGGTGGACATCGCCGAGGGCATGGCCGGCTCGGCCGCCGGACCGGGCTGGATCGCCCACGGCCTGCCCGTCTATCCCGGAACCGAGGCGGAAATCGCCCCGCGCCTGGCCGCCGTGCTGGGCGGATGAACCTTGCCGGGCGGGCGGCCATCGGGGCCGAGGGGCGCCCGCCGGCTCAGATCCACCGGCGGGTGCGCCGCGCCCAGGCCTCGAACTCCTCGCCGAACCCGGCCCTGAGCGCCGCCTCCTCTCCCTCGATGAAGCGCCGCGCGATCAGCCGCATGAACAGCGGCACCAGCAGCACTCCGGGCAGGCTGCCCCACCAGATCCCCCAGGCCAGAAGAAACAGCGTGTCGGCCAGATAGATCGGGTTGCGCGTCAGCCGGAACACGCCGGTAGAGACCAGCGCCGAGGGGCGCTCGCGCGGCATCACGGTGGTCTGGGCCCGGCGCATCTCGACGACCGCCAGCACGAACAGCACCACCCCCACGCCCGCCAGCACCGCCGCCAGCCAGCCCTGGCCCGCGAACTCCACGTTGCCGCCCGGCAGCAGCCGCGCCAGCCCCCAGACAAGGAAAAGGAAAAACAGCAGCCACACCGGCGGCAGATCGACCCACTTCTTCATGCAAACTCCCCGGGGCAGATATGCGCCCCCCTGATTGAAACTCCGGCTTTCGATCATTCCGTGCCGGGGGCGGGCTTGTCCAGAAAAACCTGACAGCCGGGGTTGCGGCCCGTCGCGGCGCGGGCCAAGCTGCGGCCGCAAAGGGAGGATCGGATGAGCAGGCATCTCGAAGGCAGACACGCCCTTGTCACCGGCGGCGGCACCGGGATCGGGCTGGCGATCGCGCGCGCCCTGGCCGCGGAAGGCGCGCAGGTCACCATCACCGGCCGCCGGGCCGGCCCGCTGGAAGAGGCCGCGGCCGCCCACCCGGGGCTGCATCCGCTGGTGATGGACGTGAACGAGGAGGCCAGCGTGGTCGACGGCACCGCCATCGCGGTGGCCGAACGCGGCCCGGTGCAGATCTGCGTCGCCAATGCCGGCATCGCCGAGGGCCGGGCCTTCCACAAGACGGATCTCGAACTGTGGAACCGGATCCTCACCACCAACCTCACCGGCGCCTTCCTCACGGTGCGCGAATCGCTGCGCTCCATGGACAAGACGGGCTGGGGGCGGGTGATCGTCGTGTCCTCCATCGCCGGGGTGCGCGGGCTGAAGGGGGCGGCCGCCTATACCGCCTCCAAGCACGGGGTCATCGGCATGATTCGCGCCCTGTCCGAAGAGCGCATGGGCGGGCCGGTCACCTTCAACGCCCTGTGCCCTGGCTACGTGGACACCCCGATCGTCGAGCGCAACACCGCCGCCATCGCCGAACGCGCCGGCATCTCGGAGGAAGAGGCGCTGCTCGGCATGATCCGCGCCAACCGCCACAAGCGCCTGATCGCCCCCGACGAGGTGGCCGCCGCGGCCCTGTGGCTGTGCCTGCCCGGCTCGCAAAGCGTCAACGCCCAGTGCATCCAGATCGCCGGCGGGCAGGTCTGAGCCCGGCGGATGACGGATTTCGCCCATACCAGGGCCCTGTTCGAGCTGCCCGAGGGGGTGGTCTACCTCGACGGCAATTCCCTCGGCCCGCTGCCGAAGGCTGCGGCAGGGCGGGTGATGCGCAGCTTGCAGCAGGAATGGGGCGAGATGCTGATCACCGCCTGGAACCGGGCCGGATGGATGGGCTGGCCGGCCCGGCTGGGCAACCGCATCGGCCGACTGATCGGCGCGCCCGAGGGCTCGGTGGTGGTGGGCGACACGCTCTCGGTGAAGATCTACCAGGCGCTGGCGGCAGCGCTGGAGATGCGCCCCGAGCGAAGGGTCATTCTCAGCGATTCGGGCAACTTCCCGACCGATCTCTACATGGCCGAGGGGCTGATCCACACCCTCGGCCGGGGCCATGAGCTGAAGATCGTCGGCCCCGGGCAGGTGGCGGATTTCCTCGACGAATCAGTTGCCGCACTGCTGCTGACCGAGGTTGACTACCGCACCGGCCGGCGCCACGACATGGCCGCGCTCACCGCCCGCGCCCATGCCGTGGGGGCGCTGACCATCTGGGATCTGGCCCATTCGGCGGGCGCCCTGCCCGTCGACGTCACCGCCGCACGGGCCGATTTCGCGGCCGGCTGCACCTACAAGTACCTCAACGCCGGTCCCGGCGCCCCGGCCTTCATCTACGTGGCCCCCGAGCACCAGCCGGCCGTGCGCCCGGCGCTTCAGGGCTGGCTCGGCCACGAGCGCCCCTTCGACTTCTCCCCCGGATACGCCCCCGCGCCGGGCATCGAGCGGATGCGCATCGGCACCCCGCCGGTGCTGCAGATGGCCGCGCTCGAAGCCGCGCTCGACATCTGGAACGGCATCGACATGGCCGCGCTCGCCGCCCGCGCGGGGGAGCTTGCCGCGCTGTTCATCAATCTGGTGGAGGACGGCTGCCCCGAGCTGAACCTCCTCACCCCGCGCGATCCCGCCCGGCGCGGCAGTCAGGTCTCCTTCCGCTTTGCCGAGGGCTACGCGGTGATCCAGGCGCTGATCGGGCGCGGCGTCATCGGCGATTTCCGCGCCCCCGACATCATGCGCTTCGGCATCGCGCCCCTCTACATCGACGAGGCCGACATCCGCCACGCCGCCGCCACCCTCGCCGACATCATGAAGAACCGGCTGTGGGACCGGCCCGAATTCAAGGCCCGCGCCCCGGTCACCTGAACGCCCTCACCTCACATTGCCGACATGCTTCCGGAGGCGCGGGGCCGGAGGATCAGTTGATGCCGTTGGCCCGTTGCAGGGCGCGGATATAGGCCACCACCATCTTCAGATCGCCATCGGTGACGCCGGGTATCGGGGGCATGTTGCCGAAGGTCCAGTGGTGGGCGCGCACGCCATTGCGGGGCGCCAGCAGGAATGCGGCATCGGCATGATGGCCGGGACGGTAGATCTGGTGCACCAGCGGCGGCGCGACACCCTGCTGCCCGGCGGCGTTGCGGCCATGGCAGACGGCGCATTTGGCCTCGAATATCTTCTCGCCGAGCCTGGCATTTCCCGTGAGCTCGGGCACGACCACCTGAACCATCGGCTCTCCGGTGGCGGCGGTGGGAATCTTCGCCTGCTGATCGTCGGGCAGCAGGAAATACCCCACCACGGCGGCAGCGGCCAGGATCAGCAGAAGAACGGACATGCGCATGCGGCAAACCTCTTGTTTGTCTCCTCGGCACGCCTAAGCCTTCCACGTGGTGGAAGGTCAAGCGTTTTCAGCCACTTCAGGCCGTCCTGAGCGAGGGTTCGCGCCGGCCCGCCGCCCAGGCGCGCACGGCCTTGCCGAAGGCTTCGAACAGCGGGCGCGAGACCGGATCGTTGGCGGCGTTGTACTCGGGGTGCCACTGGACCGAAAGGGTGAAACCCGGCGCGCCATCGATGTAGATCGCCTCGGGGGTGCCGTCCTCGGCGCGCCCGTCGATCACCACCCGCCGGCCCGGCTCCTTGATACCCTGGCCATGCAGGGTGTTCGTCATCACCTCGGTGGTGCCGAGAAGCCGGTGAAACGGTCCGCCCTCGGTGAAATGCACGCAGTGGCGCGGGGCGAACTTCTCTTCCAGGGTGCCGTCGGGCGGCATGCGGTGGTTCATCCGCCCCGGCAGCTCGCGGATCTCGGGGTGCAGCGTGCCTCCCATTGCCACGTTGACCTCCTGAAAGCCGCGGCACACCCCGAAGAAGGGCTGGCCCCGCTCCACGCAGGCGCGCACCAGCGGCAGGGTGATGGCATCGCGGCAGCGGTCGAACTCGCCATGGGCCTCGGTGGGCTCTTCGCCGTATTCCTCGGGGTGAACATTGGGGCGGCCGCCGGTGAGCAGGAAGCCGTCGAAGCTTTCCAGCAGTTCCTCGACACTCACGAAACGCGGATCGGCCGGGATCAGAAGCGGCAGGCAGCCGGCCACCTGCGAGATCGCCTGGCTGTTCATGGTGCCGCTGGCGTGGGCGGGGTAATCGCCCCCGATCAGGTAGCTGTTGCCGATGATGCCGACGCGTGGCCGTGACATGGCGCCCCTTTCTTCGCGGTCGCGGTTTCAGCCAACATAAGGGGCGTGAGGCGACGGAAAAAGAGGGAAAGCTGCGGCCGGCGGCGGGGTCAGCCCTCGCCCTGGAGCCCGGCGGCCTCGATCCCGGCCATGGCGGCGGCCAGATCGTTGTCGGAGGTATCGCCCGTGACCCCCACCGCACCTACCACCCGGCCGCGGGAATCGCGCACCAGCACGCCGCCGGGCACCGGCACGACCTTGCCGTCGAACACACCGTTGACCGCGGCCATGAAATAGGCCTGCTGCTCGGCCCGCGCCATCTGCGCGCTGCCGCCCATGCCCAGCATCACCGCGCCATAGGCCTTGCCCCGGGCGATCGCGAAGCGCCCCGGGCTGGCGCCGTCCTCGCGCTCGAAGGCCTTCACGTGGCCGCCGGTATCCAGCACCACCACCGACAGCGGCTTGAGCCCCATCTCGCGCCCCTTGGCCAGCGTCCCGCGGATGATCGTCCGCGCCTTCCTCAGTGAAATCTCGGCCATGTCCTCTCCTGCTTCTGCCTTGCGTTCGGGTATCCCGGGGATCTGCGGGGCGCGCGCCCCGCTCTCATGCCTTGCGCAACTGCGCCTTGCGCTCCAGCCGGCGGGCGTGGAGGATCGGCTCGGTATAGCCCGAGGGTTGCGCACGCCCCTTGAACACCAGATCGCAGGCAGCCTTGAAGGCGATGGTATCATAGCCCGGCGCCATGTTGAGATAGAGCGGATCGCCCGCGTTCTGGCTGTCCACCACGGCGGCCATCTTCTTCATCGCCTCCATCACGCGCTCCTCGCTCACCACCGAATGGTGCAGCCAGTTGGCCAGCGCCTGGCTGGAGATGCGGCAGGTGGCGCGATCTTCCATCAGCCCCACATCGTGGATGTCGGGCACCTTGGAGCAGCCCACCCCCTGGTCGATCCAGCGCACCACGTAGCCGAGGATGCCCTGGGCGTTGTTCTCGATCTCGGCGGTGATTTCCGCCTCGCTCCATCCGCCCTGCGCCAGCGGGATGGTCAGCAGCTCGGAAAGCCGGGCGCGCGGGCCGCCGGCGGCGATTTCCTCCTGCCGGGCGCGCACGTCCACCAGATGGTAATGGGTGGCATGCAGCGTGGCGGCGGTGGGGCTGGGCACCCAGGCGCAGTTGGCGCCGGCCTGCGGATGGGCGATCTTCTCGGCCAGCATCGCGTGCATCAGGTCGGGCGCGGCCCACATCCCCTTGCCGATCTGCGCCCGCCCGCGCAGCCCGCAGGCCAGGCCGATATCGACGTTGCGGTCCTCGTAGGCGCGGATCCAGGGCCGGCTCTTCATGTCGCCCTTGCGCACCATGGGGCCGGCTTCCATCGAGGTGTGGATCTCGTCGCCGGTGCGGTCAAGGAAACCGGTGTTGATGAAGGCCACCCGGTGCCTGGCCGCGCGGATGCATTCCTTGAGGTTGGCCGAGGTGCGGCGCTCCTCGTCCATGATGCCCAGCTTGACGGTATGGCGCGGCAGGCCCAGCACCTCCTCGACGCGGGTGAAGATCTCGTCGGCGAAGGCCACCTCGTCGGGGCCGTGCATCTTGGGCTTGACCACATAGACCGACCCGCGGGCCGAATTGCGCGGCCCTTCCGCCTTGCGCAGATCGTGCATGGCGATCAGGGTGGTGACCATGGCGTCCATCAGCCCCTCGGGCACCTCCTGCCCCTCGGCATCGAGGATTGCCGGGCTGGTCATCAGATGGCCCACGTTGCGCACCAGCATCAGGGCCCGGCCCGGCAGGCTGGCCGGCCGGCCGTCGGCGCCGATGAAACTGACATCGCCGCGCAGCGCGCGTGTCACC
>JALSGY010000514.1 GCA_026982515.1 Paracoccaceae bacterium | reverse complement strand
TCGCGCCCTCTCTGCCACGCTCTCGCTGGCCATCGCACTGGCAGTGGCGGTAGGAGCCCGGCGACGCCCTGGCCGTGGTGGAAAATAATCATTGCAATTTTCTCAAATAGAATAAATATTCCATTTGTCGCGGATGGGCCATGAGGAGGCTCTGACACCAATCCTGTGCCCGGGGCAGCGGTGCCGTTCGGGTGCAGACAGTTCCGACAATCAGGGAGAGACTCTATGAAAAAGACTTTGACCGCATTGCTGACAGCCGCCGCGCTGGCCGTGTCCTTCGGGGCCGGCGCGCAGGCCCAGGAGGAGCGCTTCGTCCTCATCAGCCACGCACCCGACAGCGACAGCTGGTGGAACACCATCAAGAACGCGATCAAGATCGCCGGAGAGCAGATGGACGTCACCGTCGAATACCGCAACCCGCCCACCGGCGATCTGGCCGACATGGCCCGTATCGTCGAGCAGGCGGCGGCCTCGGGGCCTGACGGGATCATCGTGACGATCGCCGATTTCGACGTGCTCAAGGGCCCGATCACCGCGGCCGTCGACCAGGGAATTCCCGTCATCACCATCAACTCGGGCACGGCCGAGCAGTCGGCCGAGCTGGGCGCGCTGATGCATGTGGGCCAGCCCGAGTATGACGCCGGCTACGGTGCCGGGATGCGCGCCAAGGCGGCGGGGGTGAAATCGTTCCTGTGCGTGAACCACTACATCACCAACCCCGCCTCGGTGGAGCGCTGCCAGGGCTTTGCCGATGCGCTGGGCGTGGACGTCAAGAGTTCGATGATCGACTCCGGCCAGGATCCGGCCGAGATCAAGAACAAGGTGCTGGCCTATCTCTCGGCCAATCCCGATACCGGCGCCATCCTGACCCTGGGCCCGACCTCGGCCCACCCCACCCTGGCGGCACTGGAAGAGGCCGGGCTGTCGGGTGAGATCTATTTCGGCACCTTCGACCTGTCCGGCGAGATCGCCGATGCCATCAAGGGCGGGGTGATCGATTTCGCCATCGACCAGCAGCCCTTCCTCCAGGGCTATCTGCCGGTGGTGCTGCTGACGAATTACGCCCGCTATGGCGTGATCCCGTCGGGCAACATCAACTCGGGCCCGGGCTTCATCACCAAGGACAACATCAGCCTGGTGGAAAAATACGCCGGCGTTTACCGCTGAACGTATCGGGAGGGCGGCGAGACCGCCGCCCTCCCCCCATAAATCAAAAGAATATTCAGGGAGTTGGCCATGACCGACGAGAGATTGAAACAGGTCTCGACGTTGCGGCGCATCATGATCCGCCCCGAGCTGGGCGCCATTTCCGGCGCGATACTGGTGTTCGTCTTCTTTCTGATGATCGCCGGCGACAGCGGCATGTTCGCCCCGCAGGGCATCCAGAACTGGACGGTGGTATCCGCCCAGTTCGCCATCATTGCGGTGGGAGCCTGTCTGCTGATGATCGCCGGCGAGTTCGACCTTTCCGTGGGTTCGATGATCGGATTTGCCGGCATCGTGATCGCAATCCTTTCGGTGCAGTGGGGCTGGCCGGTCTGGGCCGCCATCCTGGTGACCTTCGCGCTCACCATCTCGCTGGGCGCGGTGAACGGATTTCTGGTCATCAAGACGGGCCTGCCCAGTTTCATCGTCACCCTGGCCTTTCTCTACATCCTGCGCGGCCTCACCATCTGGCTGTCGATCCTGACTACCCAGAAAACCGTGATCGGCGGCGTCAAGAAGGCCGCCGAGGGCGACTGGCTCGCCCCGATATTCGGGGGCAAGGTGTTCACCGGCTTCTTCCAGTGGATGGCCGATCAGGGCTGGATCGAGACATTCACCCGCGGCACCCGCGCCGGCCAGCCGGTGGTGGAAGGGGTGCCGATGCTGATCATCTGGGCGCTGGGGCTGATCATCTTCGGCCAGGTGCTGCTGACGAAGACCCGCTTCGGAAACTGGATCTTCGCCGCCGGCGGCGATGCCCAGGCGGCACGCTATGTGGGCGTGCCGGTCAACCGGGTGAAGATCCTGATGTTCATGTTCACCGCCTTCTGCGCCACCGTCTTCGCCACCGCGCAGGTGATGGAGTTCGGCTCGGCCGCCGCCGACCGAGGGCTGCTCAAGGAGTTCGAGGCGATCATCTCGGTGGTGATCGGCGGCGCACTGCTGACCGGCGGATACGGCTCGGTCGTGGGTGCAGCACTTGGTGCGCTGATCTTCGGGGTGGTGCAGCAGGGGCTGTTCTTCTCCGGCGCCGAAAGCTCTCTTTTCCGGGTGTTCCTGGGAACCATCCTGATTCTCGCGGTGATCCTGAACACCTACATCCGCCGCATCATCACGGGGGAGCGTTGAGATGACCGAACCGATCATCGAGATGAAGAACATCGAGAAGCACTTCGGTGCGGTGATCGCGCTGGGTGGCGTAAGCTTTGATGTCTGCCCCGGCGAGGTGCACTGCCTGCTGGGCGACAACGGCGCCGGCAAGTCCACCTTCATCAAGACGATGTCGGGGGTGCACAGGCCCACCTCCGGCACGATCCTGTTCGAGGGCAGGGAGATGAACTTCGAAAGCCCACGTGACGCCATGGCCGCAGGCATCGCTACCGTCTATCAGGATCTGGCGATGATCCCGCTGATGAGCGTCACCCGCAACTTCTGGATGGGCAACGAGCCGATAAGGAAGATCGGCCCCTTCCGCTTCTTCGATTTCGAACTGGCCAACCGGGTGACCATGGAAGAGATGGCCAAGATGGGCATCAACCTGCGCGAACCGTCCCAGGCGGTGGGCACCCTTTCGGGAGGCGAACGCCAGACGGTGGCGATCGCCCGCGCCGTCTACTTCGGGGCCAAGGTGCTGATCCTCGACGAGCCCACCTCGGCGCTGGGCGTGCGCCAGACCTCCAACGTTCTTGCCACCATCGACAAGGTGCGCAAGCAGGGGATCGCGGTGGTGTTCATCACCCACAACGTGCGCCACGCCCTGGCGGTGGGGGATCGTTTCACGGTGCTCAACCGCGGCAGGACGCTGGGCACCGCCAGGCGCGGCGAGATCACGCCCGAAGAGCTGCAGGACATGATGGCCGGCGGACAGGAGCTGGCCCAGCTCGAAAGCTCGCTCGGGGGGACCGTATGACGCTCGATGTCATCACCATCGGGCGCGCCTCGGTGGATCTGTATGGTGTTCAGGTTGGCAGCCGGCTGGAGGATATGCGCTCCTTCAACAAGTATATCGGCGGCTCGCCCACCAACATCGCCACCGGCTGCGCACGTCTGGGGCTGAAATCCGCCCTGATCACCCGGGTGGGCGACGAGCACATGGGCCGCTTCATCCGCGAGGAACTGGCCGCCGAAGGCGTGGACGTGCGCGGGGTGATCACCGACCCCGAGCGCCTGACCGCGCTGGTGCTTCTGGGCATCCGCGACCACGAACAGTTCCCGCTGATCTTCTATCGCGAGAACTGCGCCGACATGGCGCTGTGCGAGGACGATATCGACCCGGAGTTCATCGCCCGGGCCGCTTGCGTGACCGCCACCGGCACCCATCTGAGCCACCCGCGCACCGAGGCCGCGGTGCTCAAGGCGCTGCGGCTTGCACGCGAAAACGGCGCGCGGTGCGCCCTGGATATCGACTACCGCCCCAACCTGTGGGGCCTGGCCGGGCACGGCGCCGGCGAGGCGCGGTTCATCGACAGCCCGGCGGTAACGGCACGGTTGCAGAAAACCCTGCCGCTCTTCGACCTGATCGTGGGAACCGAGGAAGAATTCCACATCGCCGGGGGCAGCACCGACACTCTCGAGGCGCTGCGCGCGGTACGGGCACTGACATCCGCAACGCTGGTGTGCAAGCGCGGGCCGATGGGGGCGGCGGCCTTCCCCGGCGCGATCCCCGACAGCCTGGACGAGGGCGAAAGCGGCCCCGGCTTTCCCATCGAGGTGTTCAACGTGCTGGGGGCGGGGGACGGCTTCATGTCGGGGCTTCTGCGCGGCTGGCTGCGCGGCGAGGACTGGCAGACATCCCTGACCTGGGCCAATGCCTGCGGGGCGCTGGCGGTCAGCCGCCATGGCTGCACCCCTGCCTACCCCAGCTGGGAAGAGCTGCAGTTCTTCCTCAATCGCGGTGTGCAGATACCGGCGCTGCGCAAGGATGCAGCGCTGGAGCAGATCCACTGGTCCACCAACCGCAAGGGCGACTGGCCCGAGATGCGGGTCTTTGCCTTCGACCACCGCGCCCAGCTGGAGGCCATTGCCGACGAGGCCGGCGCCGAACGCGCCCGCATTCCGCAATTCAAGCAGCTGTGCCTGCGCGCCGCCCTGCGGGTGGCCAATGGCCGGCCCGGCCACGGCATATTGTGCGACAGCCGCCTGGGCCGGGAGGCGCTGTTTCAGGCCGAGGGGACAGGTCTGTGGATTGGCCGGCCCACCGAATGGCCCGGCTCGCGCCCGCTGACACTGGAGCCCGAACTGGGCCCCGATTGCGGCGCCCTGGCCGAGTGGCCGCGCGATCACGTGGTCAAGGTTCTGTGCTTCTACCACCCCGACGATGACGAAACCCTCCGGCGGCGTCAGGAAAGCACGATCAACCGCCTGTTTGCCGCCGCCCGGCGCAACGATCTGGAATTCCTGCTGGAGATCATCCCCTCGCGCGCCGGGCCGGTGAATGACAGGACAACCGCCCGGGTCATCCAGCGCTTCTACGATATCGGCATCTTCCCCGACTGGTGGAAACTGGAACCGATGACCAGCGAACCGGCCTGGCAGGCGGTCTGCGACACCATCACGCGCAACGATACCCATTGCCGTGGTATCGTGGTGCTCGGGCTCGAGGCCGAGTCCGGGCGGCTGATCGAAAGCTTCACCGCCGCGGCGCGCCACGAGCTGGTCAGGGGCTTCGCCGTGGGCCGGACCATCTTTGCCAACGCGGCGCGCGAATGGCTGACGGGCAGGATGGACGACGAACAGGCCATCGAAGACATGGCCGAAAGATATCGGGAACTCTGCGCGGCCTGGGATGCCGCGCGCGCCACCAGGGGAGAGGCGGCATGAAAACGATCCGGCTGACGGCGGCACAGGCACTTGTGCGCTATCTGGCCAACCAGCAGGGCGAGCAGGGCGAGCGTTTCCTGGCCGGCTGCTGGGCCATCTTCGGGCATGGCAACGTGGCGGGGCTGGGCGAGGCCCTGCATGCGGCAGGCGATGATTTCCCCACCTGGCGCGGCCACAACGAACAGAGCATGGCCCATGCTGCGATCGCCTTCGCCAAGGCCTCGCGGCGGCGCCGTGCCATGGCGGTGACCACCTCGATCGGCCCCGGCGCCACCAACATGGTGACGGCCGCCGCGCTTGCCCATGTCAACCGCCTGCCGGTGCTGTTCCTGCCCGGCGACGTGTTCGCAGGCCGCACCCCCGATCCGGTCCTCCAGCAGATCGAGGATTTCGGGGACGGCACCGTTTCGGCCAATGACTGCTTCCGCCCGGTCTCGCGCTACTTCGATCGCATTACCCGGCCCGAGCAGCTTCTGGCCGCCCTGCCACGCGCCATGGCCACCCTCACAGACCCGGCCGCCTGCGGCCCGGTCACGCTTGCCCTGTGCCAGGACGTGCAGGCCGAGGCCTTCGACTGGCCGGAAAGCTTCTTCGAGCCGAAGCAGTGGTACCAGCGACGCCTCCGGCCCGACCCGGCGGAACTGGCCGCCGCCGCCGATGCGATCCGCAAGGCGAAAACGCCGCTCATCATCGCCGGCGGCGGGGTGCTCTATTCCGGCGCCTGCGATACCCTGCGCGATTTCGCCGAGACCCACCAGGTGCCGGTGGCCGAAACCCAGGCCGGCAAGTCCTCCCTGCCCTGGGACCATCCGCTCAACCTCGGCGCCATCGGGGTGACGGGCTCTTCCGCCGCCAATGCGGTGGCCGAACGGGCCGACCTGGTGATCGGGGTCGGCACCCGGTTTCAGGATTTCACCACCGGCAGCTGGGCGCTGTTCAAGAATCCGGACAGACGGATCCTGGCCCTCAACATCCAGCCTTTCGACAGCGCCAAGCACAACGCCCTGCCGCTGGTGTGCGATGCCCGTGCCGGCCTTGAGGAGCTTTCCGCCGCCCTCGGCCCCCACAAGGCCGCCGCGCCGGATGCGGCGCTCAAGTCCCGCTGGCTGGGCGCCGTCGAGGCCGCCACCGCCGCGCCCGAAGGCAACGCCCTGCCCACCGACGCCCAGGTGATCGGCGCAGTGCAGCGTTCGGTGGATGAAAACGCCATCGTGGTCTGTGCCGCCGGCGGCCTGCCGGGCGAGCTGCACAAGCTGTGGAAGGCGTCCAGGCCACTGGGCTATCACGTGGAATACGGCTATTCCTGCATGGGCTACGAAATCGCCGGCGGGCTGGGCGTGAAGATGGCCCTGCCCGAGCGCGAGGTGGTGGTGATGGTGGGGGACGGCTCTTACATGATGATGAACTCCGAACTGGCCACCTCGGTGATGCTGGGGCGGAAGATCATCGTCGTGGTGCTCGACAACCGCGGCTTTGCCTGCATCAACCGGCTGCAGATCGGCACGGGCGGCGAAAGCTTCAACAACCTGCTCGACACCGCCCGCCACGAGGTGCCCTCGCAGATCGACTTCGCCGCCCATGCTGCGGCGATGGGGGCGATCGCGGAGAAGGTGGGCTCGATCGGTGAACTGGAAGCGGCCATGGAACGCGCCCGCGCCGCCGAACGCTCATCCGTCATCGTGATCGACACCGACCCGATGCCCACCACCGAGGCCGGTGGCCACTGGTGGGACGTGGCCGTGCCCGAGGTCTCCCCGCGCGAACAGGTGCGCAAGGCCCGAGAAGACTACGAAGAACAGCGCCGCAACCAGCGGCCTGCCGATTGAACAACCCTCAGACACGGACACGCATGAATGATTCTCTACGGCACCAACCCGATCGCCTGGTCCAATGACGACGATCACAGCCTGGGCGAAGACATCCCGCTGGAACAATGCCTGCGCGAGGCGGCCGAGATCGGTTTTGACGGGATCGAGAAGGGCCACAAGATGCCCTCCGATCCCGAAGCGCTGAAGGCGGCTCTCGCCCCCTACGGGCTGCGGTTCATCTCGGGGTGGCATTCGCTCAACCTGCTCAGCCGTTCGGCGGAAGAGGAAAAGCGCGCCATCCAGCCGCACCTGGACCTGTTGAAGGCCATGGGCTGCGAGGTGGTGATCGTGTGCGAGACCTCCAACGCGATCCATGGGCGCGACGACGTGCCTCTGCGCGACAGGCCGCGCCTGGACGAGGAGGACTGGCCGCGTTTCGGCGCCGAAGTCGAGAAGGTGGCGCAGCACTGCGCCGAGCAGGGGCTGACGCTTGTCTATCATCACCACATGGGCACGGTGGTGGAAACGCCCCGGGAGATCGACCGCTTCATGGAAGTCACAGGCCCGGCCACGAAACTTCTGTTCGATACCGGGCACTGCTATTTCGGCGGCGGCAATCCGGTGGAGGTGATCCACCGCCACATCGGCCGGGTTGGCCATATCCACGCCAAGAACGTGCGCCCCATCGTCATGGGCATGGCGCGCGAACAGGGGCTGTCCTTCCTCGAGGCGGTTCGGCGCGGGGTTTTCACCGTGCCGGGCGATTTCGAGGGAGGCGTGGAGTTCGAGCCGGTGCTCAGCGTCGCGGCGTCGGCCGGCTACGAGGGCTGGCTGGTGATCGAGGCCGAGCAGGACCCGGCACAGCGCAAC
>JALSGY010000513.1 GCA_026982515.1 Paracoccaceae bacterium | reverse complement strand
CGCTGCGAGATGTTCGCGCGCCTCGGCCAGAGAGTTCACCCCGCCGTTGATCGTCAGGTGCAGGTGGGGAAACTCCCGCTTCATGGCGTGGACGAGCGGATAGTCCAGCGGGGGGATCTCGCGGTTTTCCTTCGGGCTGAGCCCCTGCAGCCAGGCCTTGCGGGCATGGATGGCAAAGCGCCTCACCCCGGCGGCTGAGACCTCCTGCAGGAAACGGGGCAGGATTTCGGCCGGCTCCTGATCGTCCACCCCGATGCGGCATTTTACCGTCACCTCCACCGGGCAGGCGGCGATCATCTCGGCGGCGCATTCGGCCACCAGACGGGGCCGTTTCATCAGCACCGCCCCGAAGGTGCCCGACTGCACCCTGTCGGACGGACAGCCGACGTTGAGGTTGATCTCGTCATAGCCCTCCTCGGCGCCCATGCGGGCGGCGTGCGCCAGTTCCGCCGGGTCGGAGCCGCCCAGCTGAAGCGCCACCGGGTGTTCCTCGGGGCTGAAGGCCAGCAGATGGCGCGCACCACCGCGCACCAGGGCCGGCGCGGTGACCATCTCGGTATATAGCAGGGCGCGCCGGCTCATCAGCCGATGCAGGTAGCGGCAGTGACGGTCCGTCCACTCCATCATCGGCGCGACGGAGAGGCGCGCCGCATGGCGTGCCGCATCCCCTGCACCGCCTCCCTGCGCGCCCGTCTGCCGCCGTTTTTCCATGTTCCGCCTTCCCTGCAACTTCCGCCTTCGCTCCTGCGGCCGCCCGCCCGGCGCAGCGCGGCCTCCTATCATCACCCGCCCCCGATGGAAACATGGGGACGAGCGGCCGTTTTTTCGCCTCGCCTCAACTATCCGGTTGAAAGAAGGCGCGTATCTGCGGTATTTTCCCGCGCCAGACAATGTAACGACCGAAAGGATCAACGCCATAGCCCGCAGACCCCACAACGCCCCGCCGGTGCGTGATACAGGCCCCCGTGTGAACGAACGCATCCGGGCCCCCGAAATCCGGCTCATCGGCGCCGAGGGAGAGAACATCGGCATCGTTTCACCCGCACGTGGCTTGGCGCTGGCCGAAGAAGCCGGACTGGATCTGGTGGAGATTTCCCCCAATGCCAATCCACCGGTCTGCAAGATCATGGATTACGGCCGCTTCAAGTACGAACAGCAGAAGCGGGAATCGGAAGCACGCAAGAAGCAGAAGACCATCGACCTCAAGGAAGTGAAGTTCCGCCCCAACACCGACAAGCATGACTATGACGTCAAGATGCGCAATGTGCGCCGCTTCCTCGAAAACGGCGACAAGGTGAAGGTGACGATGCGCTTCCGCGGCCGCGAGATGGCCCACCAACAGCTGGGCCGCGACCTGCTGGAACGGGTAGCCTCCGACATCGAGGAGATCGGCAAGGTCGAATCGATGCCCAAGATGGAAGGCCGGCAGATGATCATGATGATCGCCCCGGTGAAATAGCATGTCGGCAGCCGGCCCGGTTGATGATCCGCTCGAACGCCACCACGCCTGCTACCGCCCCGGCGAGGTGGCGGCCGAGCCAGATGGCCGGCTCCACTCTCCCACCTTCCTGCGCAACAATCCCCCGATCATCGCCGCCCTCGCCCCCTGGCTTGCAGGCCGCGTCGGCATGGCGCTGGAGATCGGCTCGGGCACCGGCCAGCATGCCGCCGCCTTCGCCCTGGCCTTCCCCGATCTGGAGTGGTGGCCTTCCGAGCCGGACGAAATCCACCGTGCCTCCATCGCCGCCTGGTGGCGCGCGCTCGGCCTGCCCGAGCGCGAACCGCTGGCGCTGGATGCCGCCACCGACTGGGCGGCCCGCGACGATGTGAAGGCCCTGGGGCCGCTGTCGGTGGTGATCTCGCTCAATGTCATCCACATCACCCCCTTCGCGGTGGCGCGGGGCATCGTCTCGGGAGCGGGCAAGGCGCTGGTGGCGGGCGGGTTGCTGATCTTCTACGGCCCGTTTCGCGAATTCGGAGAGCACACCGGCGCCGGGAACGAGGCCTTCGATGCCCGGCTGCGGGCCGAAAACCCCGAATGGGGGGTGCGCGATACCCGCGAGATCATCGATCTGGCCGATGTCGCCGGTCTGGAATTCGCGGCCTTCATCCGGATGCCCGCGAACAACCGCATCCTGATCTTCCGCCGGCCCTGAGCCGCCGGGGGCTGCTTCGTGCTCGGCCGGATACTCCTGGCGAAGCCAGGAACCGCGAGGCCTCTTCCCGCTACCGGCCGGCCACCGCGCGGTCTCCCTTCCACCATTTCCAGGCGTCCGGGAAGTCGAAAGCCAGCGAGACCAGGTCCACCGCCAGAAGCAGCCACAGATAGGTGGTGTAGGCGGGCGCGCCGCCCTCTCCGGCCAGTAGCCGCCAGGCGACAATCGCCCCCAGTGGCGTCCAGAGCGCCACATGCGACAGCGCCATGCCCTTCGACAGCCCCCGTTCGGCGAGCATCATCGCCACATTTGGCAGCATGCCGCCGATGGCAAGAACGGCGATCAGCGCGCCGCCGGGCTGGTTCCAGAACAGCGCGGCGGCGAGGTTGACCGGCACGAGGACCAGCGCCACCCAGAACTGCACCCACAGCGGCATGGCCCGAAAGCTGCGCCAGACGTCGCGTATCAGCCCCATCCTGCCCGCCTTTCGCGCGATGTGACCGCCCCGGCGCGAAGCCGGGGCCTGTCTGCGCCCCGTCCGGCGATCAGGCGGCCGAAACCGCGCGCCCGGTCAGCACCTTGACAAGGTGCGCCCGGTACTCGGGGGTGCCGTGCAGATCGCCGATCATGCCCTCAGGCGAGACCGACAGGCCCGAGATGGCATCGGCCGAGAAATCGGCTGACAGGGCCGCCTCGGCCTCGGACCAGCGGAACACGCCGTCTTCGCTGGCCCCGGTCACCGCCACGCGCACCCCGTCGGCAAATTTCGCCACGAACACCCCGACCAGCGCGAAGCGCGAAGCGGGTTGTTCGAACTTCTGGTAGTTGGCCGCCTGCGGGACGGGGAAGCTGACCGAGGTGATGATCTCGCCGTCGTTGAGGGCGGTGGTGAACATGCCCTGAAAGAAATCATCCGCTGCGATCTGGCGGGTGTTGGTGGTGATCGTCGCCCCCGAGGCCAGCACCGCCGCCGGGTAGCAGGCGGAGGGGTCGTTGTTGGCCAGAGAGCCGCCGATGGTGCCGCGGTTGCGCACCGCCGGGTCGCCGATCCCACCGGCCAGCGCGGCCAGCGCCGGATAGGTCTCGGCGGCCTCCCTCGCCACCTCCGCATGGGTGGCACCGCCGCCGATCACCACGGCGCCGTCCTCGCTGCGCACGCCCTTCATCTCGGCTATCCCGGCCAGGCTGACCAGTTTCGCCGGCGCGGCCAGCCGCGCCTTCAGCGTCGGGATCAGTGTCTGCCCGCCGCCCAGGGCCTGGGCCTCCTCGGCGGCCAGCGCGGCCACGGCCTCTTCGATGGTGCCGGGGCGTTCGATTTCGAAATTGTACATCTCTTTCTCCAGATCCTCTTGCCCCGGCGGCGCGTGCCACCGGGGCCGTTGCGCCTCAGCCCTGCTGCATCGCCGCCCACACGCGGGACGGGCTCAGCGGCATGTCGATATGGGTCACGTCGTGGCCGGCGCGCTGCAGCGCGTCCACCACGGCGTTCACCACCGCCGGCGGGCTGCCGATGGCGCCGGCCTCGCCGCAGCCCTTCACCCCCAGGGGATTGTGGGTGCACGGGGTCTGGCAGGAGTGGTCCACCTTGTAGAACGGCACGTCCGAGGCCCGCGGCATGGCGTAATCCATGAAGCTGCCGGTCAGAAGCTGGCCGTTCTCGTCATAGACCGCATGTTCCAGCAGCGCCTGGCCGATTCCCTGGCCCAGGCCCCCATGCACCTGGCCGTCGACGATCATCGGGTTGACGATGTTGCCGAAATCGTCGGCCGCGCAGAACGAGACGATCTCCACCTTGCCGGTGTCCGGGTCCACCTCGACCTCGCAGGCATAGGCGCCGGCGGGGTAGGTGAAGTTGGCCGGATCGTAGAAGGCGGTCTCCTCCAGGCCCGGCTCAAGGTCCTCCAGCGGATAGTTGTGCGGCACATAGGCCGCCAGCGTGACATCGCCCCAGGCCACCGACTTGTCGGTGCCGGCGACGGTGAACTGGCCGTCCTTGAGCTCGATGTCGGCCTCGGAGGCCTCCATCAGGTGGGCGGCGATCTTCTTGGCCTTGGCAATGATCTTCTCGGTGGCGCGCACGATGGCGCTGCCCCCCACCGCCAGCGAGCGCGAACCGTAGGTGCCCATGCCCATCGGCGTATTTGCAGTATCGCCATGGACCACCTCGACCATCGAGGGGTCGATCCCGATCATGTCGGCCACCACCTGCGGGAAGGCGGTTTCATGGCCCTGCCCGTGGCTGTGGCTGCCGGTCATGACCACCAGCCCCCCGGTGGCGTTGACCCGCACCGTGGCACTTTCGTAAAGGCCGGCGCGCGCGCCCAGCTGGCCCACCAGATTGGAGGGCGCGATGCCGCAGGCCTCGATGTAGCAGTTGATGCCCAGGCCCCGCAGCTTGCCGCGTTTCCTCGACTCCTCCAGCCGCTTCTCGAACCCGGCCACGTCGGCCATCTCGAGCAGCTTGTCCATGGTGGCGTTGTAGTCGCCGGTGTCGTATTCCACCGCCACCGGGGTGGCATAGGGGAACTCGGTGATGAAATTACGCCGGCGCAGCTCCACCGGGTCGATCCCCATCTCGCGCGCCGCCTTGTCGATCACCCGCTCCAGCTGGAAGCTGGCCTCGGGCCGGCCGGCCCCGCGGTAGGCATCCACCGGCACCGTGTTGGTGAACACCGCCTTGACGTTCACGTAGATCAGCGGCGTGCGGTAGTTGCCCGCCATCAGCGTGCCGTGCAGCCAGGTGGGCACCGAGGGCGCGAAGGTGGAAAGATAGGCCCCCATGTTGGCGTAGGTTTCGGTGCGGATGGCCAGGAAATGTCCCTCCTCGTCGAGCGCCAGCTCGATCTTCGTGACGTGGTCGCGCCCCTGGGCATCGGAGATGAAGGCCTCCGATCGCGAGCAGGTCCATTTCACCGGCCGCCCCACCGCCTTGGCGGCGAAGGTGCAGAAGGCTTCCTCGGCATAGTGGAAGATCTTGGAGCCGAAGCCGCCGCCCACGTCGGGCGAGACCACCCGCAGCTTGTGCTCGGGAATGCCCAGCACGAAGGCGCCCATCAGCAGGCGGATCACATGCGGGTTCTGGGAGGTGGTGTAAAGCGTGTGATCGCCAGAGGCCTGGTCATAGATCCCGATCGCCACCCGCGGCTCCATCGGGTTGGCCACCAGACGGTTGTTGACCAGCTCCAGCGTGGTTACGTGGTGGGCGCCCCTGATCGCCTCGTCCACCGCCTCGCGGTTTTCCTCCACGAAGCCCCAGTCGTAGCACAGGTTGCTTTCCAGCTCGTCATGCACCTTGGGCGCACCGTCCTTCACCGCCTCCTTCATGTCGATGACGGCGGGCAGCTCCTCGATGTCGAGCACGATCGCCTCGGCCGCATCGCGCGCCTGGGCCGGGGTTTCGGCCACCACCGCGGCGATCATCTCGCCCACGTAGCGCACCTTGCCCTCGGCCAGCACCGGGTGCTTGGGCTCCTGCATCGGGTTGCCGTGGCGGTCGGTCACCTGCCAGCCGCAGGGAATGCCGCCCACGCCCTCGAAATCGGCCGCGGTGAAGATGCGCAAAACGCCCGGCATCTTCTCGGCATCCGAAGTATCGAGCCGCTTGATCTTCCCATGCGCGATGTCGGAGCGCAGAAAATGCACATGGGCCTGTCCGTGAATGTTGATGTCGTCGGTGTAGTTCCCCTTTCCGGTCAGGAACCGCACGTCCTCGCGCCGCTTGTTGCTGGCGCCGATGCCTCCATCCGGCATGTCATATCCTCCCTGAAATCAGCGTGTTGCGGGCAGATCCGCCTATTCGGCCGCAATCGATGAAACATCCTGGCCCGAAGCGGCCATGATCGCCTTGACGATGTTGTGATACCCGGTGCAGCGGCACAGGTTGCCCTCCAGATACTCCCGGATCTCGGCCTCGCTCGGGCGGGGGTTCTCGGCCAGGAGCGCGGCGGCCGACATGATCATGCCGGGGGTGCAGAAGCCGCACTGCAGCCCGTGGTGGTCCTGGAACGCCTGCTGCAGCGCCGAGAGAGAGCCGTCGGGATTGGCCATGCCCTCGATGGTGGTGACATGCGCCCCCTCCGCCTCGAGCGCGAACATGGTGCAGGATTTGACGGCCTTGCCGTCCACATGCACGACGCAGGCGCCGCACTGGCTGGTATCGCAGCCCACGTGGGTGCCGGTCAGCCCCAGCCCTTCGCGCAGAAACTCGACCAGCAGCGTGCGCCCCTCGACGTCACCGGAAACGGTCTTGCCATTCACGGTCATGGAGACCTTTGTCATGAATTCCTCCCTTTTCGAATATCCCGTCATCTAAGCACGCGCCCCGCGAGTTGGGAACCGTCTTTTGACCGGACGGATGAATTTCGGAACAGATTTTTCACCTCCCGCCCCCCGCTTCTTCTTCTGTCGGAAAATACTCCCGCCGGAGGCGCGTTCCCGCGTCTGGACCCCATGCCTCCGGCGGGGATATTTTTCAGGCATCGAAGGAAGAGAACGCCAGTTGCTAGCCCCCGCGGCGGCCAGGCTCGCGCGGGAAGCCGCGCGCCGGGCTGTCCTTGAGCAGCCCGCCCACCCCCATGGCCGCCAGGGCGTCGTTGTCGGGGCACAACCCACAACTGATTCGCTCAAGCACCCAGTCGGCCCCGTTGAGTGCCGGCGAGCGCACGCAGCCGGGCAGGCCGATCACCGGCCGGCCGGCCAGCTCTCCCAGGAACAGCAGGTTGCCCGGATCCACCGGCAGGCCGAAGCGGGTCACCCGCCCGCCGGCCCGGCGCACCGCCTGCGGGGCCACGTCATGAGGGTCGGAGGTGGCCGAGGCGGTGAGGATCAGGATCATCTCGCCTTCGGCCGCGGCCAGGACGGCGGCGATGGCTGCCTCGTCGTGGGCCACGGTGCGGATGTCGCAGGCGATACCCAGCGGCTCCAGCCGCCCCAGCACCGCGCGGTGACCCTTCTCGTCGGGCGGCCCGCCAAGCGTGGTGGACACCAGCGTGGCACGCGAGAACACCACCGGACGCATGCGCAGCGCGCCCGCCCCCGCCCGTGCGGCCCGGCGCAGGCTCTCACCGCTCACCGCGTAGGAGATGATCTTGACCGTGGCTACCATGCCCCCCGGCGCCAGCCGCGCAAACGGCGCCACGGTGGCCAGGGTGATCATCGGCTCCACGGCATTGAGCGCATGCACCCGGCTTGCGAAAACCTCTGCCACTCCGGTGACTTCCGAGTGGATGTTCACCCGCCCCGCATGGGCCGGCGCCAGCCGCAGCCCGGCCCCTGCCGGATCGGGCACCAGGGCCCGGGCGATGGTCTCGGCGGCGGCGTCCTCGTGCACGTCGCCAGGCTCCAGGCGAGCCACCATGACCTCGCCGTGGCCCGCCGCCGCCAGTCTGGCGATATCGGCCGCGTCCAGAACCCGCCCCTTGCGGATGCGCCTGCCCTCCACCGCCAGCGAATGGGCCAGAATCGCCCCTTCGGCACGCGAGAGTGAAACCGGGCCGAACTTCATCCCCGCCTCAGGACGCAGGTAATCTCGGCCATGATCGACAGCGCGATTTC
>JALSGY010000512.1 GCA_026982515.1 Paracoccaceae bacterium | reverse complement strand
CAGGAGTATCCCGACATCACTGTCAACATGGTGCTCAACAATCGCTATGTCGAACTGATTTCGGAAGGTTTCGACATGGCAATCCGGATCGGCGAATTGGAGGACAGCACGCTGCGGGCCCGCAAGCTTACCGAGACCACCCGGCGCATGATCGCCTCGCCGGCCTATTTCGAGAAATACGGCCGTCCGAAGAAGATCGACGATCTCAATGAACACAAGCTGCTGCACTATTCCAACCAGACCAACAGCGCGGTGTGGAAACTGACCGCCCCCTCGGGGGAAAAGCGCCAGGTCCGTACCGCCGGCTGGTTGACGGTCAATGACGGGCAGTCGCTGCTGAATGCGGCCATTTCCGGCCTCGGAATCGCCTATCTGCCTTCTTTCCTCTATGCCGATGCCATGAGGAAGGGGCTGGTCGAAGAAGCCATTCCCGACCTGCCGGTCGAGACGCAGGGGATTTATGCCGTCTATCCCCCGGGCCGGTTCACGCAGCCGAAAGTGCGCGCCTTCATCGATTTCCTGGTTCGGGTTTTTGCCGACAAGGGCCCGGACAACTGGTGACAGGAAACCCGCGCGGGCGGCGATTGCACAAGCAGCATCAGCGTGTCGAGGTCAGGATCGCCTCGACGCGCCTGTTCCGGTTGCGCCCCTCCGGCGTGAGGTTCGATGCGCGCGGCGCCAGATAGCCCACGCCGGCCGCTTCCAGCTGCTTGCGCGGCACGCCGTAATCCTGCACAAGACGCTCCATCACCGCTTTCGCCCGGCGCATGGACAGTTCCATGTTCCCCTTCAGAGAGCCTTCCGCATCCGTATGCCCCACCAGCGCAATCGTCTTGTCGGGGTTGGCCTTCAGCCAGGCGGCAAGTTCGGCCAGCGAGGCGAGGTTCTCCTCTTCCAGCCTGGCAGAGCCGGTGGCAAAGCGCACGTCGTCAAGCAGCACCCAGCCCGCCGTCTGCAACATGCCGGCCAGCGACTGGCCGGTTTCCGGCCGGCCCGGCCCGTTCCAGGCGGCCCCGTCGGGCGACTTGCTGGAGGCAAGCGCCGGGCCCGGAGAAAGTTCCGGCGGACCCACGTGGGTGACCTGAATGAAGGCATTGTTGGCGCTGCGGCTGACCATCAGGGTGACAAATTCCGCCTCGTCCCCGTCCCTTTCGCGGCGGGCGCTGAGATAGCGGAAATCGCCCAGGTCCACGTGCATTTCGGGTTCGGGCAGCAGTTCGATGGAATAGCGGAAATCGAAGCCGCCGCAGGCCTCGGTTTCGCACTCCATGAGGATTTCGAAGCCGCTTTCCTCCAGCTGTGCCCGCAGGGGCAGGAGTATCTGCAGGGTCGAGAGGCTGTCGGTGGAGATCCGCCACGCTTCACTGACCACCCGGCCTTCCGCCCTGAGCATCTGCACCTCGCCGACGGCAAAGGGGCTGATCGGCACCGCCACGCTGCGCGCGGGCTGCACTTCGCGAACCGTCATCGTGGCGCCGGCGGGCAGTTCCGGCGTGAAGGCCCCGGCGGCCAACGGCGTCAGCGCGATCAGCGCGGCCCATATGAGGGCGCGCAGCTTCATCTGGCCTGTGCGTGATATTCCGGGTTGGGCTCCATGCCCGTGGCCGAGGCAACCCGGTTGGTCATGTTGAAGAAGGCGGCCACGGCGGCGATGTCGAAGATGTCGCGGTCGGAAAAGCCCACGTCGCGCAGCGCCTGCCTGTCGGGCTCTTCTATCGCGGCGCTGTCGGTTGTCAGCCTGGCGGCGAAGTCCAGCATGGCGCGCTGTCGCGCATCCAGCCTGGCCACGCGGTAGTTCATCACCAGCGCTTCGCCCAGGGCCGGATCGCCCGAAAGCGCGCGCACCGCCGCGCCATGGGCCACCTGGCAATACCAGCAGCGGTTGATGGACGAGACCACCACGGCGATCATCTCGCGTTCCAGCTTGCTCAACCCGCTGTCGCCAAGCATCAGGTCGTTGTACATGGCGGTGAAGGCGTTGAGCTTGTCGATGTCGAAGGCGTAGGCCTTCAGCACGTTGGGCACCAGGCCCAGCTTTTCCTCGCACAAGTCGAAATACTTCCGCGTCGCCTCTGGCAGAGGCTCAACCATCGGCAGATCCAGCGCCGTGGGCCGTTCGGATGTGTCAGTCAAGTGCTGCCTCGGTTCGTTCTTCTTGGCGGATCCGGTAGTGATATTTCCCCACCTCACGCATTCCTCTCGCCCTATATAGAGCATTTGCCGGACGATTTGCATCCGTTACCACCAAAGAAAAATAGCGCGCTCCCTGATCTTGTGCCCAATGTGCGGCTGCCCGCATCATGTTGAGGGCCGCGCCCTTGCGTCGCAACTCCGGCAGCACCTCCATTGCGTGAATCATCGCCACATCGCGGTGAATCGCGACGAAGGCGGCGCCCGCGGCCCGGTCCGCGGCACGCGCCAGAAGGGCGGTTTTCGGGTCCTGCGCCCGCTCCATCACCGCCAGCCGCGCTGGTCCGATTCCGCCGCGCGCCCAGATGTCGCGCATCACCGCCAGCGGCGGCCAGATGGCGAAGGCCGAGACCGGCGGAACCGGCTCGGCGGTCAGCGCCCCGACAGGGCAGGCCAGGAGCGTGACCGGATCGATCACCTTGTATCCGCGCGCTGCCAGCCAGCCATCCAGCGCGCCTTCGCCGTGGCGGAGCATGAACAGGGGTGTATTGCCCGTGCGGGCAAATTCCTGCTCGGCGAGTGCGATGTCCGCCTCGCGCACCGGCCCGGCCGCGGTGGCCGCCGAAACCCTCTTGCCGCCGCCCGCCCCGTCGCGCATCAGCCAAGGGCCGGCCCGCCAGCGTGCAGCCGGCGGCCAGGTGGCTTCGACCACCCCAAGAAGCGCCTGCGCCGGGGGCAGGTTCATGCCTCGTCCTGCGGAAACAGCCGGGTCAGGCGGGCCATTGCCGCGCCGATCCGTGCGCCGTCGGTGCCGCGGATCACCACATTGGCCCCCAGCGCACCCTGGTGCTGGAAAGGGTATGAGCCGATGGAGAGGTCGGGAAATTCCGCCGCCAGTTCCGCCAGCGGGCCGGCGATATCACCCTCGGGCCGGTCGATCCGGTAGCTCTGGCTCAACAATGGCCTTCCGCCGGCGATCTTCGGCAGCACCGAAGCGACCATCGCCTGAAAGACGACCGGCACTCCGGCCATCACATGCACGTTGCCGATGGAAAACCCCGGCGCCCCGGAGACGGGGTTTTCGATCAGTTCCGCCCCTTCGGGAATGCGCGCCATGCGCAGCCGTGATTCGTTGAGCTCCTGTCCGGTGTTCGCGTAGCGATCCTCAAGGATGCGCCGGGCATCATCGCGCACCCCGATGCCCACCCCGAAGGCGCGCGCGATGGCGTCGGCGGTGATGTCGTCATGGGTCGGGCCTATACCGCCCGAGGTGAACACCACGTCGTGGGCCGTGCGCAGCGCGTTGACGGCATCCACGATGGCCTCTGTATCGTCGCCCACGATCCGCGCCTCCTTGAGGTCGACCCCGGCGCGGGTAAGTTCGCCGGCCAGATGATGGATGTTCGAATCCCGGGTGCGGCCGGAGAGAATCTCGTCGCCGATCACCAGCATGGCGGCCGTGGGGTTGGGCATGGGCGGTCTCCTTGCAACGCTCGCTCTTGCGGTATAGGCCTCGCGTCATGCGCTTTCAAACCCCTCTCGTCCCCGGCCGCCTGATCCGCCGGTACAAGCGTTTCCTCGCCGATGTGCGCCTTGACGACGGGCGCGAGGTCACGGCCCACTGCGCCAATCCCGGTGCCATGACCGGGCTGAACGCCCCCGGGATCAGGGTCTGGCTGGAACCCAACGACGATCCGAAGCGCAAGCTGAAATTTTCCTGGCGGCTGGTGGAACTGCCCGGCGGCCATTGGGCCGGTATCGACACCGCGGTGCCCAACAAGGTGGTGAAGGAGGCGCTTGCCGCGCGCGCAATCGCGCCGCTGGCCGCCTATGACACGGTGCGCCCCGAGGTCCGCTATGGCGAGAAGAGCCGGGTCGATTTCCTGCTGTCCGGGCCGGGCCTGCCCGACGCCTATGTCGAGGTGAAGAACGTGCATCTGTCGCGCCAGCCGGGTCTGGCCGAATTCCCCGACAGCGTCACCGTCCGCGGTGCCCGCCATCTGGCCGAACTGGCTGCCATGGTCCGCGAGGGCCACCGCGCGGTGATGCTCTACCTCGTGCAACGCACCGACTGCACGCGCTTCGCACTTGCCGCCGATATCGACCCGGCCTATGCCGAGGCCTTCGGGGCCGCGCAGCAAGCCGGTGTCGAGGCGCTGTGTTACACTGCCGACATCGGCCCCGGCGGCGTTCATCTGGGCGCCCCGATCGTTCCGGTGTTTCAGCGCCGCTCTGGTGCTTGAGGGTGGCGTCAATTATGTAGGGGCGTGAACCGAACAGGTTGGAGACCGAGTTGAAGGAACGCAACAAGGGCCGGGTTACCAAGGACGGCATCCGCATCTACGAAGAGGCGGATTTCGAGGGCATGCGCAGGGCCGGCCGGGTGGCCGCGCAGATACTGGACGAAATGATAGAGCACGTGGTGCCCGGCACCACCACCGAGCGGCTGGACGAGATCATCACCAACAAGGTCGAGGCGGCGGGCGCAAAATCCGCCACCATCGGCTACAAGGGCTACCGGCACGCCAGCTGCATCTCGGTCAACCACGTGGTCTGCCATGGTATTCCCGGACCCAAGAAGCTGAAGGAGGGTGATATCCTCAACATCGACGTTACCGTGATCGTCGATGGCTGGTATGGGGATACCTCGCGGATGTATGTGGCCGGCAAGCCCTCGCGCAAGGCCGAGCGGCTGATGCAGGTTACCCATGATGCGCTGATGGTGGGCATCGAGGCGGTGAAACCCGGCAACACCTTCGGCGACATCGGTGCCGCCATCCAGCGCTACGTGGAGAGCCAGCGCATGAGCGTGGTGCGCGACTTCTGCGGTCATGGGCTGGGCCGGGTGTTTCATGCCCCGCCCAACGTGCTGCACTACGGTCGCCCCGGCACCGGCGCGGTGCTGGAAGAGGGGATGTTCTTCACCATCGAGCCGATGGTCAACCTTGGCCGCCCGGAAACCAAGGTGCTGGCCGACGACTGGACGGCCGTGACGCGCGACAAGTCCCTTTCCGCTCAGTACGAACATTCGGTCGGGGTTACCTCGGACGGGGTGGAAATCTTCACCCCCTCGCCGGCCGGCAGGTTTCACCCCACCTGGAAATAGGCTAGGCAATCGCGGATCCGAGCATCGGATCCGGCTCGCGGCACGCGCTTGCAAGGCCGTGCCCGGGTTCCGGTCCGCGCCTGACTTTCCGAGCCCTGCCCTCAGTTCAGGGTCTCCGCTTCTTGGTGTTTGCCTGCGGGCGATATTCCCGCCCGATCTTCGCCATCCGGTTCCGGCAGGGGCGGTATTGCGCGTGGCGGCGGCTTGAAGTCGGCAGAAAAGGGGATAACTCCAGATCGGGATCTTCGCCAGATGCCGGGGGGCGCAGCGAACATGACCCCAGAAGGCGCCAGGCGGCAAAGACCTTTGCCCGGGGCCTTTGACAACGGATACGGGCCAGAACCGGAGGCCGGGTTGAAAGATACGGGGACATCGGGCGACGAGCCGCTCAGCCCGCCATCCCGGTGGCGCCAGGCGATCCCCATAGCCCTTGGTCTGGGGCTTTTCGCGCTCGGTGTCTATGCGCTCTACTACCTGCTGAAACCGATCCGGGCGGCCGATGTATTCGCCCAGGTCCGTGCCACGCCGTGGCCGACCCTTCTGGCGGCTTTCGCGGCCACGATGGCCAGTTATGTCGCGTTGATCGGCTATGACTGGTCGGCACTGAAATATCTTGGAAAGAAGGTGCCGCTGCGCGTCGTCGCGGTCGGCGGGTTTCTCGGCTACAGCTTTGGCAACACCATCGGCATCAGCATCGTCTCGGGAGGTGCGGTGCGCTATCGCATCTATTCGGCCTTCGGGCTCAATGCCTTCGAGGTGGCCAGCCTTTCGACATTCGTGGCGCTCGCTTTCTGGTTCGGCGTCACCGTGATCGGGCTGGGTGCGCTGGCGATTCATCCCTATGCGCTTGAAGGTGTGCTGCCCCTTGCGCCGGCAACCGTACGGCTGTGGGCGGCGGGCGGTGCGCTGGGGCTGGTGGCGGCCCTGGGCTGGCTGGCCGTCACCGGGCGAAGCTTGCACATCCGCAGTTTCGAGATTTCCGCGCCCAGCCCGGGGATCATGATGGGGCAGCTCGGCTTCAACATCGTCGACACGATCATGGCGGCGCTGACGCTCTATGTGCTGCTGCCTGAAGGGGCGCCGAACTTCTTCATCTTTCTGGCGATCTTTGCCGCCGCCTCCATGGCCGGTGTGCTGAGCCAGGTGCCCGGGGGCGTGGGCGTGTTCGAAACCCTCGTGATAGCGGCGATGCCGGCGAACGTTCCGCTTGATCAGGTCGCGGCGGGGCTGCTGTTATATCGGATCATCTACTACCTTGTGCCCTTTGCCCTGGCGCTGGCATTCGTGGCCTTGAGCGAGGCCAGAACCGCCGGCGGTTTCGTGACCAGGCTGCTTGGCGAGGTGCCCGAACCCCTGCGGCCCGTGCTTGCGTCGGCCACGGCCGCGGCTCCGGCCCTCACCGGGCTCACCGCCTTCGGGACAGGTGCCTATCTCATACTGATCGCGCTCATGCCCTCTGTCCTGCCCGACGAGATCGATCCCGATGATCTGCTGGCGGCAATTCTGCTTGAGGGCGGGGCGATGCTGTCGGCGGTGCTTGGCGTTCTCCTGCTGATCCTCAGTCAGGGTCTTGCCCGGCGCATCTCGGGCGCCTTCTGGTTGACGGAGATCGCACTGGCGAGCGGCGTCATCGCTTCGCTGCTCAACAGGCTCGACATCGAGAGCGCCCTTCTTCTTCTCGCGGTGGCCGTGGTGCTCTGGCCCTTCAGGCGCGGGTTCTATCGTTCGGCCAAGCTTACCCGCGGGGTGCTGAGCCCGGGCTGGCTTGTCCTGGTCGGCGCGATCATCCTGAGTGCTGCGGCCTTCTTCTTCTTCATGCATGAAACCACGCCCTATTCCTCAAGCCTGTGGACCGAATTCTCGGGAACCGCCAACACCCCCCGGGCAATGCGCGCCGGTCTTGCGGCCTCGGCCATGCTTTTCGTGCTTGCCGTCTGGCTGGCGATCCGGCCCGCCCGCGCCCACACCCGCCCGCCGGATGTGGGCGCCCTGGACAAGGCGGCTGAAATCATCGCGCGCCAGAATGACCCGGAAGCCTGCCTGGCGCTCTCCGGCGACAAGGAGCTGTTCTTCAACGATGCCGAAGATGCCTTCCTGATGTATGCCGTTCAGGGCAAGAGCCGGATCGCCTATTCGGATCCGGTCGGCCCCGAGGCCTCGATCAGGCCGCTTGCCTGGGCCTTCTGGGACGAGACCTACGACAACGCGGCCCGCCCCGTGCTCCATGAGGTCAGCGAACGCTACCTGCCCTTGTGGGTCGAAATGGGGTTCTCGTTGCAAAAGATCGGCGAAGAGGCAGTGGTAAGGCTGCCCGGCTTTTCCCTCTCCGGAGGCAAGTTCAAGAAAATGCGGACCGCTCATCACAAGGCCCTGAAAGCAGGGCTGGAGTTTGCGATTGCCCCGCCTCCGCACGATCCGGCGTTTCTTGCGCAACTTCACGGGATTTCGAATGCCTGGCTGGGCAACAAGGCGGGCCGCGAGAAAGGGTTTTCCGTGGGCCGGTTTGCTCCGGATTATCTGCAGCGCTTTCC
>JALSGY010000511.1 GCA_026982515.1 Paracoccaceae bacterium | reverse complement strand
TATTTTCCATTGTTTTTGCTCCCTCAACAAAATTGTACGAAGCACGCCAAACTCTCGCCCCAATCCAACGGCCTTATAACGTCATGCCAAGACGGAGACAGGCCAGCGCAAGCAACGGCCACGGGATCCGCCGAGGTCATGTGGAAACGAGCAATGAGCATTCGGAGGGACAACAAATGAAACTGTTCAAACTCGCCAAGAACTTCAAGCGTGACGAAGACGGCGCCGTGACCGTCGACTGGGTCGTGCTGACCGCCGCCATCGTCGGCCTCGGCATCGCCGTGCTGACCTCGGTTGCCGGCGGCACCACCAACCTGGCCGGCGACATCAGCTCCAACCTCGCCGCCCAGACGATCGCAACCTACTGAGCTGCGGCATTCCCGCAAAGAGCCGCACCCATCCGGGTGCGGCTCTTTCGTGCTTCCTTTCGCATCTGGCCCCGCGTCGGGATGGCCGGGTTGCGAACAATTCTACGAAAACGCCGCCATCTTGCCTGAAATCGCACCCGATCGCCCGTTTTTCGCCCCAATCCCGCCCCATCGCGGAAATAGAACCACCCTGTCGCAGGGATCGCCTGCAATGGGTAGAGTAGAGATTTGGGAAGTTCCGGATGAAAAGGCAGACAGCACATTTTCTTGCTGAAGATGACGGCGCGGTCACGGTTGACTGGGTCGTGCTGACAGCGGCAATCATCGGCCTCAGCCTGGCGGTCATCGTTTCCATCCAGGCCGGCGCCATCGACTATTCGACAAGCCTCGGCAACTCCCTGAGTTCGAAAACCGTGGCCACATACTGATCTTCCGGTGGACAGCCAGGCTGAACAGATCGTTCACGTTTCGGGAAAAATCCCCACTGCCGACACCTTGCCATCACGCTTCCGCCGCAATTCCCGCCCAGATTGGCACCTGTTGAACAAGAATGGCCCGCACCGATCCGTTCAGGCGGTGCCGGGCCGGCATTGAGAGGGCAGAAAATGCGTTTGGTATTCGGTTTGGTCTTGCTCATCGGCATGGGACTGGCGGGTTTCGCCGTCTACATGGCGAAGGATTACATCAGCGCCTACCAGGCGCAGCTTGCCCAGGAACGGGCCGCGCGCTCCCAGATGGTGGAAACCGTCGACGTTTTCGTTGCCAACCGGGCGCTGCGCTACGGCGAGAAGATCCGCAAGAAGGACGTGCGGATCGTCAAGTGGCCGGTCAACGCCATTCCGCCCGGCGCCTTCCAGTCCGGCAAGAAACTCTTCCCCAATGGCGAGGAAAAGCTGCGCACCGTGTTGCGGGCCATGGAGGAAGGCGAGGCCATCATGGCCGTCAAGGTCACCGCCCCCGGAGAGGAGGCCGGCGTGTCTTCGCGGCTGGGCAAGGGCATGCGCGCCTTCGCCATCCGGGTGGACGTGGCCAGCGGCGTATCGGGCTTCCTGCGCCCGGGCGACAGGGTGGACATCTACTGGACGGGCCAGAGCTTTGCCCCCGAAGGCCCGGCACGCGGCGAGCTGACGAAGCTCATCGAAAGCGGCGTCAAGCTGCTGGCGGTGGACCAGATCGCCGATGCCGACCGCAGCAACCCGACGATTGCCAGAACCGTCACCGTCGAGGCGACGCCGCTTCAGGTGGCCGCGCTGGCCCAGGCCCAAGCCACCGGCAAGCTTTCTCTGGCGCTGGTCGGCATCAATGACTACGGCGAGGTCAGCGAGTCCGTCGAGGTGGACCGCCGCGACCTGCTGGGCATCGAGGAGAGGCAGATCGTCGAGGTGGAGCAGCCCAAGGTCTGCACCATCCGCACCCGGCGCGGTTCCGAGATCATCGAAACGCCGGTCGCCTGCCCACAGGGCAACTGAACCTTCCTGGCGGGCAAATCTTGCCCGCCACCCGAGCCTCAACCCATATCTTGTGTCTGTGTTGCGACTTATCCACATAAGCCGCCCGCGCCAAGCGATTGATTCTTGCAATAAATCCAAGTTTCCCGCATTGTGCCGGACAAACGGGCAATTGAAACGACCCGTAACGAGGCGTGATCGGAGAGGCAGGTCACATGAAATTCAATGGTATTCTCAAGGCCGCGTTGGTTGGCTTGACGGTGACGTTTGCTGCCATTCCGGCGGCGCACGCCCAGACGCTGCGGATCATGGAGGGGGCGGTATCCAGCTCTCTCAACGTGGCGATGAACCGCGCCGTGGTCGTGGAGGCGGACAGGCCCTTTGCGGAAGTCTCGATCGCCAACCCGAACATCGCCGACATTTCCACGCTTTCCGACCGCACCCTTTACGTGCTGGGCAAGGCCCCCGGCCGCACCACGCTGACGCTACTGGGGCCCGACGGCCGGCTGATCGCCAATGTCGAGGTGCGCGTCACCCCCGACATCGCCGAGTTCAAGGAACGCCTCAAGCAGATCCTGCCCAACGAGCAGATTGAAGTGCGCACCGCCAATGACGGCATCGTCCTGTCGGGCGTGGTCTCAAGCATCACCAAGCTCGACCGGGCGCTCGACCTTGCCAACCGCTACGCCCCCGACCGGGTGTCCAACCTGCTGATGGTGGGCGGCACCCAGCAGGTGATGCTGAAGGTGCGCTTTGCCGAGATGCAGCGCGCCGTCAGCAAGTCCCTGGCCTCCAGCCTCGGAATGAGCGGGGGCGCCGTCTTCGGCGGCAACGCCGCCTTTGCCGAGGGCGGCAATGTTCTGGCCCAGTTCGATGCCGATCCGACCACCCTGCCCAACTTCTCGGGAGAAGCTGCCGGGCGCTACACCTTCGGCTTCAACGCCGGAGGGCTGCAACTGGCCATCGCCCTGGAAGCCCTTGAAAGCAAAGGCGTCGTCCGCACCCTGGCCGAGCCGAACCTCGTCGCGCTCTCGGGCCAGGAGGCCCGCTTCCTGGCCGGCGGCGAATATCCGGTTCCCGTGCTCGACCCCGACGGTGGCGTGTTCGTCGAGTACAAGCCCTTCGGCGTCGAGTTGAAGTTCACCCCCCGCGTGGTGGACGGTGACGTCATCAACCTGGAGCTTACCGCCGCGGTCTCGGGCATCGACAGCACCGTCACCTTCCAGAACGGCGGCTTTTCGGTCAACGCCTTCAAGCGCCGCGAGACCTCCACCACCGTCGAGATGCGCGATGGCGAAAGCTTCGCCATTGCCGGGCTGCTGCAGGACGATTTCCGCGATCTCGCCGGGCAGGTGCCATGGCTGGGCGACATTCCCGTTCTGGGCGCCCTGTTTCGCAGCGCCGAATACGAGCGCAACCAGTCGGAGCTGGTGATCATCATCACCCCCCACCTCGTCACACCGACCCGCGGTGAGGCGCTGGCCCTTCCCACCGACAGGATCCGCCCGCCCACCGAGGCCGAGCTGTTCCTGTTCGGCAAGACCGCCAACCCGAACCGCCCGAGAACCGGGGCTGCGGGTGAAGTTGCCAAGCAGGACTTCAACGGGTCCTACGGCTACGTGATGGAGTGATGAACATGGTCCGGCACAGCAGCAAAATCATCGCCGCCGTCAGCCTTCTGGCCCTGTCCGCCTGCGAGGGCCAGGACTATTTCGCCGACGGGCCGATCTTCGACAGCTGGAACCGCGAGGCCGGCTCCTTCGTGGACGAGGGCCAGTTCGGCAACCCCACGCAGAACAACACGCTGGTCCAGACCGGCGAGCGCGGCTATGTGATCGATCTCAACAACAAGTTCGCAAGCGACGTGCCGACCACGGTGAACTTCGCCTTCGACAGTGCCGTTCTCGATGCCGAGGCACGGGCGATCCTGCGCCGCCAAGCCGACTGGATCAGGCAGTTCCCCGAGGTGCGCTTCCGCGTCTACGGCCACACCGATCTGGTGGGCTCGGACGCCTACAACAAGCGCCTCGGCCTGCGCCGGGCCAGGGCGGTCGTCGATTTCCTTGTCGCCCAGGGCATCAGCCGCTCGCGGCTTGAGGCGATGGTCTCCTTCGGGGAAGATCAGCCGCTCGTCGTGACCGAAGGCCGCGAGAGGCGCAACAGGCGCACCGTGACCGAAGTGTCGGGCTTCGTGAAGAACCACCCCACCCTTCTGAACGGGAAATACGCCCAGGTGATCTTCCGCGAATACGTGGCCAGTGGAACGCAGGTTTCCGCCACCGGAGGCTCGTCGCTGTCGGCCGGGGGCGGTTGACAGTCTTCCCTCACGGGGAGGATCGTTCCGAGATACCGAATAATTTCGGTTTTTTGGCCGCAATCTTGCCCAGATTCACCTGCACATTCCCGACCTGGGAGCAGTGTGCGGCCGAATGAGTCGCACGTGGCCCTGCGGTGGGATCCAATAAAATGGGCTCGGGTCCAGGACGCCGCTTGTGCCAGCAAACGTGGAAGGACGAGAGTCGATGGCAAGCAGTGTGGCATTGCAGGCAGAACCGGCACCAATCGTAGCCTGCACGATTTCGCGGGACGTTCAGAACTTCGACCTTCTCATCGAGGACATGGAAACCGAACTCGGCGAAAGCTGGGGCGATCTGTCCTTCGAGGACGCCAGGGTTTTCCTCAACCAGCCGGATGCCGAATCCCTTGAATTCGTGGCCGTGGCCATGGACCGGGAGGACGAGGGCCGCATCGCAATGGTTGCGGACCTGATCAAGACCGCCAACAGCCGCGGCATCAAGGTCATCGTGATCGCAGAGGACGTCTCGCCGATTGCCCTGCACCAGCTGCTGCGGCTCGGCGCGGAGGAATTCGTGCCCTACCCCCTGCCCGACGGCGCCCTGCACGACGCCATCGAACGGCTGCGCAAGCCCAGGGAAGTCGCCCCGCCGCCCTCTGCGCCGGCCGCCAAGGCCGTCAAGCTCTCGGGGGACCGGGACGGCGTGGTGCTGGCGATGCACGGGCTGGCCGGCGGGGTTGGCAGCACCACCTTTGCCGTGAACATGGCCTGGGAACTGGCCAATATCGACAAGAAGGAACCGCCCCGGGTCTGCCTGCTGGACTTCGACCTGCAGTATGGCTCTGTCGCGACATATCTCGACCTGCCACGCCGCGAGGCAGTGTTCGAGCTTCTTTCCGACACCGAAAGCATGGACGACGAGGCCTTCATGCACGCCCTGCAGGACTACAAGGAAAAGCTGCACGTGCTGACGGCGCCGCCCGAGATGCTGCCGCTCGATCTGATCTGCTCCGAGGACGTGAACCGCATCCTCGCCGCCGCCCGCGCCAATTTCGACTATGTGGTGGTGGACATGCCCTCCACGGTCGTCC
The DNA here is from genome assembly GCA_026982515.1 of Paracoccaceae bacterium. Taxonomy (GTDB): domain Bacteria; phylum Pseudomonadota; class Alphaproteobacteria; order Rhodobacterales; family Rhodobacteraceae; genus S012-89. The sequence goes on along the minus strand of JALSGY010000511.1, from coordinate 2,575 downwards.
AGTGGACGGAGGCCGTTCTCAACACCGCGCATGTCTATTTCACCCCGCTGGAACTGGACATGCGTTCGGCCCAGAACACCTTGCGGATGATCCGGGCGCTGAAGGCGGAGGACCTGCCGTTCGAGAAGCTGCGCTACATCCTCAACCGGGCGCCGAAGTTCACCGACCTTTCCGGCAAGAGCCGCGTCAAGCGGATGGCGGAGACGCTGAACATCGACATCGAGGTGATGATGCCCGATGGCGGCAAGGCGGTGAATGACGCCTGCGACCAGGGGGTGCCGCTTGGCGAAGCCGCCCCCAAGAACAACCTGCGCAAGGAAATCCTGAAACTCGCAACCTCCGTTCACGAGCACAATCAGGCCGTCATAGCAGGGGCGTGACGGCCGGGAAGGTATCGAATGTTTTCGCGTTACAAGAAATCCGGCAAGTCGAAGCCGAAACTCGTCGAACTCTCCGAGGCCGCCGCCAAACAGGCCCCCGAACCGCAGACCCCGCCCAAGGTCCAGCGCCGGGCCTCCGGGACCCCGGCTCAGGTCGTGCCGATGAACAAGGAGAAGAAGCGCAAGGAACGGCTCAGCGAGATCAAGGTGGAGCTGCACAAGCGCCTGCTGGACGATCTGAACCTCTCAGCGCTGGAAACCGCCTCGGAGGCGGACCTGCGCGCGGAAATCTCGGCCATTGCCGCGGAAGCGCTGGAAGAGATGTCGGTGGTGCTCAACCGCGAGGAACGGGCAACCCTCAACCAGGAGCTGTACGACGAGGTCGTGGGGCTCGGCCCTCTGGAGCCGCTGCTCAAGGACGACACCGTCAACGACATCCTGGTCAACGGCCCGCATCAGGTTTTCGTGGAACGCAACGGCAAGCTGGAGCTGACCGACACCACCTTCAAGGATGAAAAGCACCTGCTGCGGATCATCGACAAGATCGTCTCCGCCGTCGGGCGCCGGGTGGACGAATCCAACCCCTACGTGGACGCCCGCCTGGCGGACGGCTCGCGCTTCAACGCCATGGTGCCGCCGATCGCGGTGGACGGCTCGCTGGTCTCGATCCGCAAGTTCAAGAAGGAAAAGCTTTCGGTCGACGATCTTGTCCGCTTCGGCGCCTTCACCGAAGAAATGGCCGCCTATCTGCAGGCCGCCGTGGCCACCCGGCTGAACATCATCGTCTCGGGCGGCACCGGCTCGGGCAAGACGACCACGCTGAACGCGCTGTCTTCCTTCATCGACGACTCCGAGCGCATCCTCACCATCGAGGACACCGCCGAACTGCAACTGCAGCAGACCCACGTGGGCCGGATGGAAAGCCGCCCGCCGAACGTGGAAGGCAAGGGCGCGGTCACCCAGCGCGACTGCCTGCGCAACGCGCTGCGCATGCGCCCCGACCGCATCATCGTCGGCGAGACCCGCGGCGAAGAGGTGATCGACATGCTCCAGGCGATGAACACCGGCCATGACGGCTCGATGACGACGATCCACGCCAACTCGGCGCGCGACGCGGTGAGCCGGCTGGAGAACATGATCGCCATGGCCGGTATCGAGATGCCGATCAAGGCGGTGCGTTCGCAGATTGCCTCGGCCGTCAACCTGATCGTCCAGGCCTCCCGCCTGCAGGACGGTTCGCGCCGGATGGTCTCGATCACCGAGATCACCGGCATGGAGGGCGACGTGATCTCCATGCAGGAGGTCTTCCGCTATCAGCGCGTCGGCCTGACACCCGACAACAAGATCATCGGCCATTTCACCGCCACCGGCGTGCGCAGCCACTTTTCCGAACGCTTCAAGATGTGGGGCTACGACCTGCCGGCAAGCATTTTCGAGCCTTTCGAGGGAGAACAACGGTAATGGTCATCAGTGCGGAACCCCTCATCTACGGCCTGATCTTCATCTCGGTCCTGGTGATCGTCGAAGGCATCTACCTGACGGTCTTCGGCAAGTCGATCAGCCTCAACAGCCGCGTCAACCGCCGGCTGGAGATGCTCGAAAAGGGCGTCGGCCGCGAGAAGGTGCTGGAACAGCTCCGCAAGGAGATGAGCCAGCACATGAAGTCGCGATCCATCCCGCTCTACTCCCTCCTGGCCAACAAGGCGCAGAAGGCCAACATCGCCTTCTCGCCAAGCCAGCTTGTCGTGATGATGGGGGTTCTGGGGGTGATCTCCTTCGTCGGCCTGACCGTCGGCACCGAAGCCTCGCTGCCCATCCGCGCCGCGGTCGCGGTGATGATGGGTGTTGGCGGCGTCTACGTGTGGGTCAACAACAAGGCCAAGAAACGCCTTGCCCTGATCGAGGAGCAGCTGCCCGACGCGGTGGAACTGATGGTGCGCTCCTTGCGCGTGGGGCACCCCTTTTCCTCCGCACTCAGCATCGTCGCCCAGGAAGTCCCCGATCCGCTGGCCACGGAAATGGGCGTCATTTCCGACGAGGCCACCTATGGCCGCGACGTGGGCGAGGCGCTCAAGGCCATGGCCGAACGCCTCGACATGCAGGATCTGCGCTTCCTTGCGGTGGCGGTGAGCATCCAGCAGACCTCGGGCGGCAACCTGGCCGAGATCCTCGACGGGTTGGCCAAGGTGATACGG
>JALSGY010000510.1 GCA_026982515.1 Paracoccaceae bacterium | reverse complement strand
GGGGCAGGCTGCTCCCGAGCCCGAGCCCGAGCCCGAGCCCGAGCCCGAGCCCGAGCCCGAAATTCCGCCAGCCGAGGAACCCGCCCCCGCACCTCCCGAACTGCCGGTCGAGCCCGAGCCCGAGCCGGAGACCCCGCCCGCCGAGATCCCTCCCGCGAGCGAGCCGCAGCCTGCCCCCGCGCCGGTCGAGATTCCGCAGATCTCCGACCCCGGGCCGGCTGTCGCGCCGGGCGTTTCCGCTCCGGCCGAAACCGCCCCGGACGCCGGCTTTCTGGGCCGGATCCTGGGCCGGCGCACCGGGCGCAAGGTGATCCGGCGCGAACTGGACGACGAGATGCTGGAAAGCCTCGAAGAGCTGCTGATCTCGGCCGACATGGGGGTCGAGACCGCCATGCGGGTCACGGCCAACATGGCCGAGGGGCGCTTTGGCAGGAAGCTTTCGGCGGAGGAAATCAAGAGGCTGCTGGCCGACGAGATCACCCGGATCATGGAGCCGGTGGCCCGCCCCATGCCGCTTTACCCGAAAAAGCCGCAGGTGGTGCTGGTGGTGGGGGTCAACGGCTCTGGCAAGACCACGACCATCGGCAAGCTGGCCGCGCAGTTCAGGGCCGCGGGCAAGAAGGTGATCATCGCCGCCGGCGATACCTTCCGCGCCGCGGCGGTGGAGCAGCTGCAGGTCTGGGGAGAGCGCGCCGGCGTGCCGGTGCTGACCGCGCCCGAGGGCTCCGATCCGGCCTCGCTGGCCTATGATGCCCTGGAGCAGGCCCGGCGCGAGGGTGCCGATCTTCTGCTGATCGACACCGCCGGGCGGTTGCAGAACCGCGCCGACCTGATGGAAGAACTGGCCAAGATCGTGCGGGTGATCCGCAAGAAGGACGAAAGCGCGCCGCACAACACGTTGCTGGTGCTCGATGCCACCACCGGGCAGAATGCGCTGTCCCAGGTGGAGATCTTCCGCCGGATGGCCGATGTGACCGGGCTGGTGATGACCAAGCTCGACGGCACCGCACGCGGGGGCGTGCTGGTGGCGCTGGCCGACCGCTTCGGCCTGCCGATCCATGCCATCGGCGTGGGCGAGCAGATCGACGATCTGGCCCCCTTCGATCCGGAGGAATTCGCCCGTGCCCTCACCGGTGCCGAGGGCTGAGGGCGTTCAGCCCTCGGGGGGCGGCGGCTCCATCTCGTCGGGGCTCTTCTCGAAGCGGCGCAGCAGCCACAGCACCACCAGCGCCATGCCCGTGGCCAGTGCGGCAAGGGGGAGCGGTGCGAAGGGAGTGGAGAACCCCCTGGCCGGAACTTCGAGCATCGGGGCAACCCCTGCACGGGGACCGGGCCAGCCTGGCGCCGGGCCCTGCGGCTGTCGAGAGCATCCCGGTGCGGGGCACGAGGCCGATGAGTGAGTGGCTGATCTCTCTGGAAGGCACCGGGGCGGGGCGCGAACTGGCCCTGTGGCTGGCGCTTTTCGCGGCTTTCCTGCATGCCTTCTTCGGGGCGCTGCAGAAGGGCCGGCACGACCCGTGGCTGTCGCGCGGGGCGATCGATTTGTGCTACAGTGCCATGGCCGCCCCCTTTGCGCTGTTCGTGGTGCCCTGGCCCGAGCCCGGGCTGTGGCCGCTGCTGGCTGGCGCGGTGGTGATCCACCTGGGCTACAAGCTCTCGCAGGCCACCGCTTATTCGCGGGGGGCCTACACGGTGGTCTATCCGGTGGTGCGCGGCACCGGGCCGCTGTTTGCGGTGATTGGCGCCTGGCTGGTGTTTGGTGAAGTGTTCAGCGCGGTGCAGTGGCTGGGCGTGGCCACGCTGGTCGCCGGCATCCTCGGGCTTGCGCTCTACAACCTGCGCCACATCGAGGTGGCGCGCGATACCCTGGCCGCGGCCCTGTGGCTGGCGGTGCTCACCGGCGCTTTCGTGGCCCTTTACACCACCTGGGATGCCTACGGCATCCGCGCCACCGCCAACCCCTTCACCTTCCTGGCGTGGTTCTTCTTCCTCGACGGGCTGACCATGCCGCCGGTGGCCTTCGCCCGCTGGCGGCAGATGCAGCCGCGCCCGGCGGCGGGGCCGCTGATGGCGCGTGGGGTTCTGGGGGGCGTGGTGGCCTTTCTCAGCTTCGGCTCGATCATGCTGGCCACCCGGCTGGACAAGGTGGGCGAGGCGGCGGTGCTGCGCGAGACCTCCACCGTTTTCGCCGCCCTGATCGGCTGGCTCGTGCTCAAGGAGCGGGTCGGACCACGGCGGCTGATGCTTATGGCGTTGATTGCGGCGGGGGCCGTGATAGTAGAGATGGGCGGATGACGGAGAACGAGATGAGCGAGAAGAAGATCAACCCGGTTGCCAAGGCGGTGCTGGACCTCGGGCCGGTGGTGCTGTTCTTCGCGGGCTACCTGGCGCTGCGCGAACGCAGCTTCACCATCGGCGGCAGCGAGTATTCGGGTTTCATCGTGGTGACCGCGCTCTTCGTGCCGCTGTTCGCCTTCACCACCTGGCTGTTGTGGCGCCTCACCGGCAAGCTGGCGAAGATGCAGATCGTCACCCTGGTTCTGGTGGTGGTGTTCGGCGGCATGACCGTGTGGTTCAACGACGAGCGCTTCTTCAAGATGAAGCCCACCATCATCTACCTGCTGTTTGGCGGCGTGCTGCTGACGGGCCTGTTGCGCGGCCGCTCCTACCTGCAGTTCGTGATGGAAGAGGTGATGCCGCTGCGCGATGAGGGCTGGATGAAGCTCACCCGCCGGGTCACGGCCTTCTTCTTCGGGCTGGCCGTCCTCAACGAGGTGATCTGGCGCACCATGTCCACCGACGCCTGGGTGCAGTTCAAGACCTTCGGCCTGACCGCGGCGATCTTCCTGTTCTTCATGAGCCAGGGCCGGCTGTTCTCGGAATATGCGGTGGAAGGCGACGAGGAAGGCTGAGCGGCGCGCATCGCGCGGTGCCTGCCGCACGGGCGTATCTTCGGGCAGGATGAAGACGGGCGCCTGACGCCCCGGCCAGGGGGCTTTCAGGCGCCGCTCCCCGGGCTCATCCCTTCTGGCCGAACAGGATCTTCTGCGCCTGCCTGTCGTTTTGCAGCTTCGAGCGCCGCTCGGCGGCCAGCGCCCGGCCGGCCCGCACGCCGGGGCGGTTGCCGACCAGCTCCAGCCAGCGGGCCATGTTCGGCTTGTCGTCAAGCGTCTGTTCCTGGCCTTTCCACAGCGAGGCCCAGGGCCAGATCGCCATGTCGGCGATCGAGAAGAAATCTCCGGCGACATATTCGTTGTCGGCAAGGCGCCTGTCGAGCACGCCGTAGAGGCGGGCGGTTTCCTTGCGGTAGCGTTCCTTGGCGTAGGGCAGGTCGTTGGGCGGGTCCATCGACGGGGCGTATTTGAGGAAGTGGTGCGCCTGGCCGGCCATCGGCCCCAGGCCGCCCACCTGCCAGAACAGCCACTCCTCCACCGCCACCTGCTGGCGCGGGGTGGTGCCGTGGAACAGGCCGCTCTTGCGGGCGAGATATTGCAGGATCGCCCCCGATTCGAACACCGCGATCGGCGCGCCGTCCGGGCCTTCGGGATCGACGATGGCGGGAATGCGGTTGTTGGGGGAGATCTTCAGGAATTCGGGGCGGAACTGATCGCCCGCGCCGATGTCCACGAGGTGAAGCTCATAGGGCAGGCCCATTTCTTCCAGGGCGATGGAAATCTTCCAGCCGTTCGGCGTGGGCCAGTAGTAGAGTTCGATCGCTGCGCTCATCCGTGCCTCCGCATGCCAGGCCCTGCCCAGCATGGCGGTTTTTGCGGCCGGGGCAAGGGCAGGCAGAGGTTGACCTTGCCCGTGCCCGCCATTATCGGAGGGATGTTCGTGGCGATTTGTTCACCGGATTGCGGGCCACGTTAAACAAACCGCTAAAGAGGTCTGGGAGATCTTTCGAAACCCCCGGCGCTCTGGTTGCGGTGGGGGTTTTTGATGCGGCGGAGGCGGGCGATGGCGAAGGAGTGGAAGAAGCGGACGAAGCTGGTGCACACCGGCACCCGCCGCAGCCAGTATGGCGAGGTCTCCGAGGCGATCTTTCTCACTCAGGGTTTCGTCTATGACAGCGCCGAAGCGGCCGAGGCGCGCTTTGTGCAGGCCGGCGAGGACGAATTCATCTATGCCCGCTACGGCAACCCCACGGTGCGCATGTTCGAGGAACGCATGGCCGCGCTGGAGGGCACCGAGGACGCTTTCGCCACCGCTTCGGGCATGGCTGCCGTCAACGCGGCGCTGATGGCGCTGCTGCGGGCGGGCGATCACGTGGTTTCCTCGCGGGCTCTGTTCGGCTCGTGCCTCTATATCCTCGAGGAGGTGCTGACCCGCTTCGGAGTGGAGGTGACCCTGGTGGACGGGCGCGACAACGACGCCTGGGAGGCGGCGATCCGGCCCGATACCCGGGTGGTATTCCTGGAATCGATCTCGAATCCCACGCTGGAGGTCGTCGATCTGGCGCATGTGTGCAGGCTTGCCCATGCGGTCGGTGCGGTGGTGGTCGTGGACAATGCCTTCGCCACGCCGGTGTGGTCCTGCGCCCGTGAGGCGGGGGCCGATCTGGTGGTCTATTCCACCACCAAGCACGTGGACGGGCAGGGGCGCTGCCTGGGCGGGATCGTTCTGGGCAGTCGCGATCTGATCCGCGGCAGGATCGAGCCTTTCGTCAAGCACACCGGCGGGGCGATGAGCCCGTTCAATGCCTGGGTGATGCTGAAATCGCTCGATACGCTCGATCTGCGGGTGCGTGCCCAGACCGAGACCGCCCACGCCGTGGCCCACGCGCTGGATGGCCACCCGGCGGTGGCGCGGGTGCTTTACCCGCATCATCCCTCTCATCCCCAGCATGAACTGGCGCGCGCCATGATGGAGGCCGGCGGCACGGTGCTGGCGATCGAGGTGAAGGGAGGCAAGGAGGGTGCCTTCCGTTTCATCAATGCCTTGGAAATATTCACAATTTCCAACAATTTCGCCGATTCGAAGAGCATTGTCACCCATCCTGCTACCACCACTCACCAGCGCCTTCCCGATGAGCAGAAGGCGCTGCTGGGCATTTCTCCGGGGCTGGTGCGGATCTCGCTGGGGCTGGAGGATCCGGAAGATCTGATCGCCGATCTGAAACGGGCGCTGGAGGCCGTTGCGGAGCAATGATTTGGCAATTCGCCGTCTCTGATCTACATAGGAGCGGCGAACAGAGGCAGGGGGAACCCCATGAATGTCCAGTCCAAGAACGTGGGCCGCAAGCCCGACCGTGACGAGGCCGAAGCGGCACTCGAACTGCTCAGGCGCTGGGCGGCAGAGGTTTCGGAAACCGAGATCGCCGAGCTGCACCCCAACATCTCGCGCCTGTTGCCGGGGCGCGAGGTGGGCAACTACCCGGCACTCATGCGCGCCTATCCCGAGGAATTCGAGGTGGACGAGGCCTATCGCGACAGCCTCCCCGATCTGCAGAACGGCCCCGCCAGCCTGATCCGCGGTGCCCGGCGGCACATCCAGCACGTGGGCATTTCCAATTTCCGCCTGCCCATCCGGTATCACACCCGCGAGGGCGGTGTGCTGACGCTGGAAACCTCCGTGACGGGGACCGTCAGTCTGGAGGCGGGCAGGAAGGGCATCAACATGTCGCGCATCATGCGCACCTTCTACAAGCACGCGGAAAAGACCTTCAGCTTCGAGGTGATCGAGACCGCGCTGGACGAATACAAGACCGATCTGGAAAGTTTCGACGCCCGGATCGAGATGCGCCTTTCCTTCCCGATGAAGATTCCCAGCCTGCGCTCGGGGCTGGAGGGATTCCAGTATTACGACATCGCTCTGGAACTGGTGGAAACCGGCGGGGTGCGCAAGAAGATCGTCCACCTCGATTACGTCTATTCTTCCACCTGCCCCTGTTCGCTGGAGCTGTCCGAACACGCCCGGCAGAACCGCGGCCAGCTGGCCACGCCTCACTCTCAGCGTTCGGTGGCGCGCATCTCGGTGGAGATGATCTGCGACGGCCCCTGCCTGTGGTTCGAGGATCTGATCGAGCTGTGCCGCGAAGCGGTGCCCACCGAGACCCAGGTGATGGTCAAGCGCGAGGACGAGCAGGCCTTCGCCGAACTCAACGCCGCCAACCCGATCTTCGTGGAGGATGCGGCGCGGCTGTTTGCTCAGGCGCTGCAGCACGATCCGCGGATCGGTGATTTCCGCGTCATCGCCAGCCACCAGGAAAGCCTGCACAGCCACGATGCGGTGAGCATCCTGATCGAGGGCGATACCTTCGACGGCGAAAGTCTCGATCCACGGCTTTTCAGCACCCTCTACCACACCGGCTGAGCGCCGCCGCTTGACAGGCCCCGCGGCCCCGTCCAAGCCTAGTTCCCATGTTTGACCTTCGCCCGGTGGGATATGTGATCGGCCTTCTGGTTGCTGCGCTGGGCGCGACCATGGTCTTTCCGCTGCTCACCGATCTGGTCTCGGGCAATGGCCAGTGGCCGGTGTTCCTCGAATCGGCGGTGATTACCATGGTGATCGGCGGGCTTCTGGCGCTGGCCTGCGCCAACTCGGTGGGCCCGCGGCTTTCGGTGCAGCAGCTGTTCCTGCTGGCCACGGGGGTGTGGGCGGTGCTGCCGGTGTTCGGGGCCATTCCCTTCATGCTGGGGGCCACGCAGTCGAGCCTTGCCGATGCCTATTTCGAGGCCATGTCGGGGCTGACGACCACCGGTTCGACGGTGCTCAGCGGGCTGGACGACCTTCCGCGCGGGCTGCTGTTCTGGCGCTCGATGCTGCAGTGGTTCGGCGGTATCGGGATCATCGTCGTGGCCATGGTGTTCCTGCCCGAACTGCGGGTGGGGGGGATGCAGATCTTCCGTTCCGAGGCTTTCGAGACCGGCGAGAAGGTGCTGCCGCGGGCGGCCGAGATCGCGGCGCGGATCTCGGGCATCTACATCGGCCTGACCTTCGCCAACGTGATCGCCTATCTGATGGCGGGCATGAGCGGCTTCGACGCCGTCAACCACGCCATGACCACCATGTCGACGGGGGGATTTTCCACCTATGACGCCTCTTTCGGCACCTTCCAGGGGCCGGCGGAATATGTCGCGGCGGTGTTCATGGTGCTGGCCAGCCTGCCCTTCGTGCGCTACGTGCAGTTCGTCACGGGCACCGCGAAGCCGCTGTTGCGCGACACCCAGGTGCATGCCTTCATCGCCACCATGGGTGTTCTGATCCTGCTGCTGACCTTCTACCGCATCTTCATCAACCTCGATCACCCCGAAAGCTCGTTCCGCGAGGCGCTGTTCAACGTCACCTCGATCATGACCGGCACCGGCTATGCCAGCGTCGACTACCAGCTGTGGGGCGGCTTTCCGGTGGTCGTGTTCTTCTTCCTCGGTCTGATCGGGGGGTGTGCGGGCTCCACCTGCTGTTCGGTCAAGATCTTCCGCTACCAGATCCTGCTGTCGGCGATCAGCTCGCAGATCCGGCGCATTCACTCCCCCCATGCCATCGCGCGCCCCCATTACGACGGCCGCCCGGTCAGCGAAGGGGTGCTGTCCTCGGTGATGGTTTTCTTCGTGGCCTTCATCCTCACGCTGGGCATCGTCACGGTGCTGCTGTCCATGACCGGGCTCGATTTCGTGACTTCCGTCTCGGGCGCGGCCACCGCGGTGGCCAACATCGGCCCCGGCCTGGGCGAGGTGATCGGGCCGTCGGGCAACTTCTCGTCGCTCAGCGACACGGCGAAGTGGATCCTGTCCTTCACCATGCTGGCCGGGCGGCTGGAGCTGATGGTGGTCTTCGTCCTCTTCACCCCGCGGTTCTGGAGAACGTGATGGCCGGCACGACCCTTG
>JALSGY010000509.1 GCA_026982515.1 Paracoccaceae bacterium | reverse complement strand
TTCGCGAACTGCACCAGAGCCGGGCGAAGACGCTGAAGATGCGCCTCAAGGCGCTGGGCCTGCCGATCATCGACCACGGCAGCCATATCGTGCCGGTACATGTGGGCGATCCGGTCCACTGCAAGAAGCTTTCCGATCTGCTGCTGGAAGAGCATGGCATCTACGTGCAGCCGATCAACTTCCCCACCGTGCCGCGCGGCACCGAGCGGCTGCGGTTCACGCCCTCTCCGGTGCATGGCCCCGACGAGATCGACCGGCTGGTGAAGGCGCTGGACGAGCTGTGGTCGCAATGTGCGCTGAATCGCGCCGAACTGTCCGCCTGAATGTCGCGCCCGGTGCAAACGGGCTTGCACTGTGATAATGTTTCTCCCAATACGCTGGGCGGGGATTCGAATCGCCCGCGACCGGGGATACTGAAATCATGGGGCAGGGGCTATGATCGGCAGGAGGTCATCTCCTCCGGAAGAAATACAGGCAAGACCGAAAGGTTTTGACGATTTCGAGCTGCGCCTCGGCGATGTCATGCGGGGCGAGCGCGCCACCCTCGGAAAATCGCTTCTCGACGTTCAGCGCGAACTCAAGATCAAGGCTACCTACATCGCCGCCATCGAAAACGCCGATCCGACCGCCTTCGAAACCCAGGGTTTCATTGCCGGCTACGTGCGCTCCTACGCCCGCTACCTCGGTCTCGATCCGGAGTGGGCCTATGCCCGCTTCTGCGAGGAGAGCAATTTCACCACCTCCCACGGCATGTCCCCCGCCGCTTCCGCGGCCCGCCCCGCCGCCGCGCCCGAGCCGCGCAAGGCCGGCAGCGGGCTGGGCGATCCGGATGCGCTGTTTGTGCCCCGGGGCGAGGCGCTGATCTCGCGCATTGAGCCCGGTGCCATCGGCTCGGTTCTGGTGCTGCTGTCACTGATCGTGGTGATCGGCTACGGCGGCTGGTCGGTGTTCAGGGAAATCCAGAAGGTCCAGTTCGCCCCGGTCGAGCAGGCCCCCGGCGTGGCCTCCGCCGTCGATGTCATCGAGCCCGATGCCGAGGTGCTGGCCGCGCTCGAGGAAACCTCGGGGCTGGTCGTGCCCGGCTCCGACACATTGGACAGGATCTACCGCCCCGAGGCGCTGGACGTACCGGTGCTGGTGGCCCGCGACGCCCCCATCGCCACGCTCGATCCCGCCATGGTCGGGGCACTGGCCGCCCAGGCGCCGCGCAGCGAACCCCTGCCGCGCATTGCCGCCTCCGCCTTGCCCGAAGATACCGAGGTCAGCGCCGCCATCGATGCCGCTGCGGCTTCCGTCCAGGTTGTGGCCGAAGAGGCGCCCGAGGTGGTGCTGTTCGCGGTGCGCCCCTCCTGGGTTCGGGTGCGCGCCGCCGACGGCACGGTGCTGTTCGAGAAGATCCTCGACGCCGGCGAGCGCTACGTGATTCCCGCCACCGAAGAGCCCCCGGTGCTGCGCGCAGGCAATGCGGGTTCGGTCTATTTCTCGGTCGGGGGCCAGACATACGGCCCGGCGGGCGAGGGGCCGAGCGTCGTCAAGAACCTCGTGCTCAGCGCCGAGGAGCTTTCCTCCCGCTTCCAGGTTGCCGATCTGGGCAAGGACGTCGATCTTGCCCGTTTCATCGCCGTGGCCCAGGCCGCCGAGGAATAGGGCAGGGGCACATTCCAGAACCCTGCGCGGCGTTTGTCTTCCGCCTGTCCGGGGGGCTGCGCCCGCTCCGCCTTGGCACCGTACTGCGCCCTTCACCTTGCCGAAATACTCCGGGGGAGCCGCCCGCACGGGCGGCGGGGGCAGCGCCCCTGCAAGAGCGCCGGCCAGGGGCGCTGCCCTGAAGGCGCAACGACCCCGCGGCAACCCTCTGCCTGCGCGCAGGCTGGCCGAACACGATTGCGGCGGGGGAATCGGACGTGCGCCATTGCCTCCCCGGCGCGGGGGCTCTATTTCACCCCCTGAGGATATCTCGCGAGGGTTTCTTTCCATGTCCCACAACCCGATCCGCCCCTGGCGCGACATCGAGCGCCGCAAGTCGCGCCGGATTCGCGTGGGCCCGGTGCCGGTGGGCGGCGATGCGCCGATCACGGTGCAGACCATGACCAACACCGTCACCTCCGACGTGGCCGCCACCGTCGCCCAGGTGCAGGCAGCCGCCGAGGCCGGGGCCGACATCGTGCGCGTTTCGGTGCCCGACGAGGCGGCCACCCGGGCGCTGAAGGAGATCGTTGCCGAAAGCCCGGTGCCGATCGTGGCCGACATCCATTTCCACTACCGCCGCGCCGTCGAGGCGGCCGAGGCGGGCGCGGCCTGCCTGCGCATCAACCCCGGCAACATCGGCAAGCCCGAGCGGGTGCGCGAGGTGATCGCCGCGGCCCGCGATCACGGCTGCTGCATCCGCATCGGCGTCAATGCCGGCAGCCTCGAGAAGCATCTGCTGGAAAAATACGGCGAGCCCTGCCCCGAGGCGATGGTGGAAAGCGCGCTCGACCATATCCGCATTCTCGAAGAGCACGACTTTCACGACTACAAGGTTTCGGTGAAGGCTTCGGATGTGTTCATGACCGTGGCCGCCTACCAGCAGCTGGCCGAGGCCACAGACGCGCCCCTGCATCTGGGCATCACCGAGGCCGGCAGCCTGAATGCGGGCACGGTGAAATCGGCGATCGGGCTGGGCAGCCTGCTGTGGGCCGGGATCGGAGATACCATCCGGGTTTCGCTGAGCGCCGATCCGGTGGAAGAGGTGCGGGTGGGCTACGAGATCCTGAAAAGCCTCGGTCTGCGCCACCGCGGGGTCAACATCATTGCCTGCCCCTCCTGCGCGCGTCAGGGGTTCGACGTGATCGCCACCGTCGCCGAACTGGAGGAGCGGCTGGCGCACATCAAGACGCCCATGAGCCTGTCGATCATCGGCTGCGTGGTCAACGGCCCCGGCGAGGCGCTGATGACGGATATCGGCTTCACCGGCGGCGGGGCGGGGGCGGGGATGGTCTATGTCGCCGGCCGCCAGGACCACAAGCTGAGCAACGAGGCGATGATCGAGCACATCGTCGAACTGGTCGAGGCGCGCGCCGCCGAGATCGAGGCCGCGGGCGGGACAGCAGGGCGGGACGCAAGGTGAAGACTTCCGGACGAAGCGAAATAGACCCGTTCATCGTGATGGACGTGATGGAGGCGGCGCGCCGGGCCGAGGCGGCGGGGCGGCACATCATCCACATGGAGGTGGGCCAGCCCGGCACCCCGGCCCCGCGCGGGGCGCGCGCGGCGCTGGCCGCGGCGCTGGAGGCGGGCCAGCTGGGCTATACCGTGGCGCTGGGCCTGCCGGAGCTGCGCGCCGGCATCGCCGCCCTCTACGGGCGCTGGTACGGGCTCGATCTGGATCCGGCGCGCGTGGTGGTCACCACCGGCTCTTCGGCCGGGTTCATCCTCGCCTTCACGGCGCTTTTCGATGCCGGCGAAAGGGTGGGGCTGGGAGAGCCGGGCTACCCCTCCTACCGGCAGATCCTGCGTGCCCTCGATCTGGAGGCGGTGGGCATTCCCACCGCCCCGGAAAACCGTTATCAGCCGGTTCCCGAAGACCTGCCGGAGGATCTCTCGGGGCTGATCGTGGCCTCGCCGGCCAACCCTTCGGGCACCATGCTGGGGCACGGGCCGCTGCGGGCGCTGATCGAGGCTGCCCGGGCGCGTGGTGCGGCCTTCATCTCGGACGAGATCTACCACGGCATCCACTACGAGGGCCGGGCGGTCTCGGCGCTGGAAATCAGCGATGACGTCTATGTCATCAACTCGTTTTCCAAGTATTTCTCCATGACCGGCTGGCGGGTGGGCTGGATGGTGGTGCCCGAAGGGCATGTGCGCACCATCGAGCGGCTGGCCCAGAACCTGTTCATCTGCCCGCCGCATGCCTCCCAGGTGGCGGCACTGGCGGCGCTGGAGTGTACCGACGAGCTGGAGCGCAACGTCGCCGTCTATCGCGAGAACCGCCAGCTGATGATGGAGGGGCTGCGTGCGGCGGGGCTTGCCTCCTTCGCGCCGCCCGACGGGGCGTTCTACATCTATGCGGATGTCTCCGATCTCACCGCCGACAGCCGCGCCCTCGCCGCCGAAATCCTGCACGGCGCCGGGGTGGCGGTGACCCCGGGGCTCGATTTCGACCCGGCCCGCGGCCATCGCACGCTGCGCCTTTCCTATGCGCGCAGCTCCGGGGAGATCCGCGAAGGGCTGGCGCGGCTGAAGGACTTCCTGTCGGCGCGATAGCCGTTTGCCGCCACCGCCCGCTGCGGTATAAGGCCTGAAAACGGCAGGTGGCATGAGCGGATTGCTTCGGTTGATACTGGCGGCGGCCCTGTGGGCATGGCTGCCCGCGGCCCCCGCCATCGCGCAGGAACTTTCGGCGCTGGCGCGGGTGCAGGCGGGGGAGGCTGTGCTGCGCGATGTCCCGGGCGGGGGGGTGGAGTTCATCCTGCCGCTCAGCGTGGCGGTGCCCTACCGCGTCTTCACCCTCGATGAGCCGCGCCGGCTGGTGCTCGATTTCAACGAGGTGGACTGGACCGGGCTGGACCCCGAGGCGCTGGCGGAGGGCTCGCGCAAGGTGTCGGCGCTTCGCTTCGGCACCATCCGCCCCGGCTGGTCGCGGATGGTGCTCGATCTGGCCGCGCCGCTGAAGGTGGATACCGCTGCGCTGGAAACCGAGCCCACCGGCAGGGCCACGGTGCTGCTGCGTCTCGTGCCGGCCACCCGCGAGGAATACGCCGCCGCCGCCGGGGCCCCCGAAGGGGCGCTGTTTGCCCCGCTCGAGGGGATCCCGGCGCAGCGCCCGCGCCCGGTTGGCGAGGGGCCGCTGGTGGTGGTTCTCGATCCGGGTCACGGGGGCATCGATCCGGGCGCCGAACGCGGCGAGGTGGCCGAGGCCGACCTGATGCTGACCTTCGCGCGCGAGCTCAAGGAGGCACTGCTCAGGGCCGGTGGATTCGAGGTGGTGCTGACCCGCGAGGGCGATGAATTCGTGCCGCTGGAGGCGCGGATTTCCATCGCCCGCGCCGCCGGTGCCGATGTCTTCCTGTCGCTCCATGCCGATGCGCTGGTGGCCGGCCGCGCCACCGGCGCCACCATCTACACCCTGTCCGAACGCGCCACCGACATCGCCTCGCAGAAGCTGGCAGAACGCCATGACAGGGCAGATCTGCTGGCCGGGGTCGACCTGACCCGTCAGGACGACGTGATCGCCGGGGTGCTGATGGATCTGGCCCGCACCGAGACCGTGCCGCGCACCGATGCCCTGGCCGATGCGCTGGTCGAGGGGCTGGCCTCGACCATCGGCGTGCACAAGCGGCCCCGGCTTTCGGCCGGGTTCTCGGTGCTCAAGGCGCCAGACATCCCTTCGGTGCTGATCGAACTGGGGTTCATCTCCTCGCCGGTCGACCTGATGCAGCTGGAAGACCCGCAGTGGCGGAGCCGGGCGGCCGGCGGCATCGTGCAGGCCCTGCGGGCCTGGGCGGCGGAAGATGCCGCAAGGGCCCGGCTGCGGCGGCGCTGAGCCGGGCCTGGGCGGCGGTTCGTTTTGACCCTTTTCGAGGTTGGGTATAGGAAGGGGGCAGGGGTTTCGAGAGGGCAAATTGGTACGCTTCATCCTGGGATTCATCGGCGCCATCTTCAGCTGGGTGACGCTGGGCATCGTCATGGCGGCGCTGGGCATCGGCGGCGTGTTCTGGATGTATGGCCGCGATCTGCCCAGCTACGAGCAGCTGGCCCAGTACGAGCCCCCCACCATCAGCCGGATCTATTCCGGCGAAGGGCAGCTGATGGACGAATTCGCCCGCGAACGCCGCCTCTTCGTGCCGATCGACGAGATTCCCGACCTGATCAAGAACGCCTTCATCTCTGCCGAGGACAAGAATTTCTACAACCACCCGGGCTATGACGTGCGCGGCATGCTGGTGGCGCTGGTGCAGGCGGCGCGCGGGGCGCGGTTGCGGGGGGCCTCGACCATCACCCAGCAGGTGATGAAGAACTTCCTGCTGTCCTCGGACCGCTCGGCCGAGCGCAAGATCAAGGAGCTGATCCTCGCCAGCCGGCTGGAAAAGACCCTCAGCAAGGACAAGATCCTCGAGCTTTACCTCAACGAAATCTTCCTCGGTCAGAACAGTTTCGGTGTCGCGGCCGCGGCGCAGACCTATTTCAACAAGACGCTGGAAGAGCTTTCCGCCGCCGAGGCCGCGATGCTGGCGGCCATGCCGCAGGCACCGGGCCGCTACAACCCGGTGCGTGCCAGAGAGCGGCTGACCAAGCGGCGCAACTTCGTGCTCAAGGAGATGTACGAGAACGGCTACATCGACCTGGCCACCATGCAGGCCGCCCAGGCCGAGCCGCTGAAGACGGTCCAGAACGGCGACTATCCGCCATTTCGTGCCCAACTGCCGCCGCGTGACTATTTCACCGATGAAATCCGCCGCCAGCTGAGCCGCGATTTCGGGGCTGACGAGTTCTTTACCGGCGGGTTGACGATTCGCGCCACGGTGGACCCGGATCTGCAGATCGAGGCCGCCCGCGCCCTGCGCCGGCAGCTGGAAGACTATGACCGCCGGCAGGGCGTGTGGCGGGGCACCGGGCTGAAGCTGCCGGTCGAGGTGCTTGCCGACGAGGCCGCCTGGCGCGAGGCGCTGGCGGAGGCGGAGGTGCCGCGCGACATCGAGGGCTGGTATCCGGCCGTGGTGCTGGAGCTGGGCAGGAGCTCGGCAAGGGTCGGCATCGAGGGGCTGGAGGAAACGCAGGAGGGCTACTGGATCCCGCCCGAGGATGTCACCTGGGCGCGCAAGCTCCTGCCCGACGGCAAGCTCGGTCGCAAGGCGCGGGTGGCCGCCGATCTGGTGGAGGTGGGCGATGTGGTGCTGGTGGCGAAGCTGGCGCGCGCCTCCGACGGGGCCTTCCTGCGCTGGTCGCTGCGCCAGGTGCCCGAACTGCAGGGCGCCTTCATGGCGATGGATGTCAACACCGGCCGGGTGCTGGCCATGCAGGGCGGCTTCTCCTACCAGGATTCGGTGTTCAACCGCGCCACCCAGGCCACGCGCCAGCCGGGATCCAACTTCAAGCCCTTCGTCTATGCCGCGGCGCTCGATTCGGGCTTCACCCCGGCCACCATCATCGTTGACGCGCCGATCGAGATCGATACCCCCGAGGGCGTGTGGCGGCCCAAGAACGCCTCGGAGAAGTTCTTCGGCCCCACGCCGCTGCGCACCGGCATCGAGCGTTCGCGCAACCTGATGACGGTGCGGCTGGCGCGCGAGGTGGGGATGGAGGTGATCGCCGGCTATGCCGAACGTTTCGGCGTCTATGACCGGATGGATCCCTTCCTCGCCAACGCGCTGGGGGCACAGGAAACCACCCTGTTCCGCATGGTTGCCGCCTATGCCATGTTCGCCAATGGCGGCGAGCGGGTCGAGCCGACGCTGGTCGACAGGGTGCAGGACCGCTGGGGGCGCACCATCTACCGTCACGACCGGCGGATCTGCCTCGATTGCGACAGCCCCGAGCTGCCCCCCGGGCTGGGGCCGCGCATCGTCACCAACCGCGAGCGGGTGATCAACGCGGTGACCGCCTATCAGCTGACCTCGATGATGGAAGGGGTGGTGCAGCGCGGCACCGCGGCCGGGCGGATCGACCTGCCGGTGCCGGTGGCCGGCAAGACCGGCACCACCAACGATGCCCGGGACGTATGGTTCACCGGCTTCACCTCGAACATCGTTGCCGGCTGCTACATGGGCTTCGACCAGCCCCGCTCTCTGGGTCGCGGGGCCTTTGGGGGCTCGATGTGCGCGCCGGTGTTCAACGATTTCATGCAGAAAGCCACCGAGAAATA
>JALSGY010000508.1 GCA_026982515.1 Paracoccaceae bacterium | reverse complement strand
GTGGCATCCCTTCATCTTGCCTCGAAATACTCCCGCCGGAGGCACCGGCGCCGTTGTGCCCCGCCGGAAATGAAGGTGAGCTAGCGCAGCCTGTTCTAACCGGCGCCCTCGCCGCTCATCTGCGAGACCAGCGCGGTGAGTTTTTCCACCGCGCGTTGCAGCCAGCCGTCAAGGGCAAGCCTCAACCCGTTTACCCAGTTGACATAGCTGTCGAGGAAGGCGGTCGTCTGCGGCAGGGCCTCGGCGATCTGCGGGGCGTAGACATAGATCAGCGTCAGGGCGGCCAGAAGCAGCACGGTAAGCGAAAAGCCGAGCCTGAAGCCGCTGCGCCGCCGCGCCTCCTGGGCGATGATGCCTTCCTTGTCTTCTTCGCCTTCGGGTGAGGCCGTCAGGGTGGAATTCAGCTCTTCGATGTCGGGCAGCAGGTCGCGCCTGCTGGTGGCGGTATCGGTCGCCGCAGTGCTTTCCTGATCGGCGCCCCTCATGCGGGCCAGGCGTTCGCGCGCCGATGAATCCTCGGGGGTTTCGCTCAGGCCCAGTTCGGCCTGGGTTTCCAGCCCGGCTGCGGCTTCGGCGGCGCGGGCGGCAGCTTCGCGTTCGGCCTCTTCGCGCAGGATGCCGGCCACCTCCTTGTCAAGGGGGCGGGGTTCGGGTTTCGGGCGGGGCGGGGCGGCGGCCTCATCCGGTTCGGCCTCGGCTTCGGGCTTTGCTTCCGGCTCCGGTTCAGGCGGGGCTTCGGCCGGAGCTGCGGCAGCATCTTCACCTTCGGGCGGGGCGGCGGCATCCTCTTCCCGTGCGGTTTCCTCTTCCGCCGGGGCGGGCCTGATCGTCCGGCTTTCGGTGGGGCGCTGGAACCATGTGTGGCCACAGTTGGAGCACTGGACGTCACGACCGATATCGGGGATGACGCTTGCGTCAACCTCGTATTGTGCACCGCAATTCGGACAAATCAGTCGCATCCTGCCCTCAAAATTTATTCTTTTCTCCCGAAAGCCCGCGCCAGTTGTGGCTTTCGAGTGCCTGCTGCCCCATTTTTCAGGGTTTTTAGCAAAGAGAGGCCAACTTTCCAAGCATTTGCACCACGCCCGATTGAAACGGCGGGCGGCGTGAGGCAAAACTGTCGCGGCAGGCAACAGGCGGAAACGGGCGTGATCGAACTGAAGGATGTGTCCTACGGCTATGGCGGGAGCGACCTGCTGTCGGGTGTTTCCCTCAGCCTGCAGCCGGGGTCGTTTCACTTTCTGACCGGGCCGTCGGGTTCGGGCAAGACGACATTCCTGCGTCTGTGCTACCTTGATCTGATGGCCACGGCCGGCCGGGTGGAGCTGTTCGGCCAGCCGGCACGCAAGATGACGCGCGACGATATAGCCCATGCCCGCCGGCGCATCGGCGTGGTGCACCAGGATTGTCAGTTCCTCGACCACCTGCCGGTGTCGCAAAACGTGGCCCTGCCGCTGGAGGTGGCTGGCCGGCCGGAAAACCCGGCCGATCTGGAAGAGCTGCTGGCCTGGGTCGGGCTGGCCGAGAGGGCCGATGCCCTGCCGCCCGAACTTTCCGGGGGCGAACGTCAGCGCGCGGCGCTGGCGCGGGCGGTGATCATGTCGCCCGACGTGGTGCTGGCCGACGAGCCTACCGGCAACGTGGACTGGGAGATGTCGCTGCGGCTGCTGTCGCTGCTGGTGGAGCTCAACCGGATGGGCAAGGCGATCCTGATCGCAACTCATGATCTGAACCTGATCCGCGCGGCCAAGAAGCAGGTCTCGGCGCGGGTATTGCGCATCCGCGACCGCCAGCTGCAGCTTGCGGGGGCCGATCTGTGAGGGGCGCGGGGCTGCTTGCCGCGGTGCTCTATCCGCGGGCCGACAGGGTTGTGCCGCCTTCGGGCCACACCGCCCGGCTGACGATTTTCACCGCCGCCGCCATGGCCTTTCTGGCGGTTTTCGCGCTGGCGCTTTCGCTGGCCACGGGGCGGCTGGCCGAGCGCTGGGCCTCGGAACTGGCGCGCACCGCAACGGTGCGCGTCTCGGCGCCTCAGGGGCAGGTGGAGACCCAGCTCAGGGCGGCGCTGGAGGTCTTGCGCACCACCCCGGGGGTGGCTTCGGCGCGGGTGCTTGACGAAGCCGAGGAGCGCGCCCTGCTGGAGCCCTGGTTCGGCCCCGATCTGCCGCTCGATACCCTGCCGATCCCCAAGCTGATCGAGGTGATCGAGGGCGAGCCGGGGATCGATGCCGAGGGGCTGCGGCTGCGGCTCAGGGCCGAGGCGCCGGGGGCGGTGCTCGATGACCATACCCGCTGGCGCCAGCCGCTGGTGAAGGCTGCCGACCGGCTGCGGATGCTGGGGCTGGTGGCGATCGTGCTGATCGCCGGGGCGACCGCGGCGATGATCACCCTGGCCGCCAATTCGGCGCTGGCGGCGAACGGGCAGGTGATCCGGGTGCTGCGGCTGGTGGGGGCGCGCGACAGCTATATCGCGCGCGCCTTCGTGCGCCAGTTCACCTTGCGAGCCTTCGCCGGTGCCCTGGCCGGCACGGTTCTGGGGGTGGCGGCCATTGCTTTCCTGCCCGATGCCGAGACGGCAGGCAATTTCCTGACCGGGCTGGGCTTTCGCGGGGCGGAATGGCTGTGGCCGCTGGCGATCGCCCCGCTGGCCGCGGTGGTGGCCTTCGTGGCCACGCGGGTGGCCGCCTTCCGCGTGCTGAGGAGTCTGACGTGATGGAAAACGCGATCCAATGGCTGCGCTCGCTGTTCTATGTCGGGCAGGTTTATCTGATGATGCCGGTGATGGCGGTGTTCTTCGTGCCGATGACGCTGATCTCGCGCAAATGGGCCTGGCGCGCCACACGCACCTGGTGCCGCTATGCGCGCTGGAGCGCCTCCTGGATGGTCGGGCTCAGATCCGAGGTGCGGGGCGAGGTGCCACAGGGCGAGGTGCTGATCGCGGCCAAGCATCAATCGTTCTTCGACATCATCATCCTGGTTTCGGTGCTGCCGCGGCCGAAGTTCATCATGAAGAAGGAACTGGTGCGCGCCCCGGTGCTGGGATGGTTCGCGCTGCGCATGGGCTGCGTGCCGGTGGAACGGGGCAAGCGTTCGCAGGCGATCCAGCAGATGATGGCGGGGGTGGCCTCGGGGCGGCAGATGCCGGGGCAGCTGGTGATCTACCCGCAGGGCACCCGGGTGCCGCCGGGCAAGTACCTGCCCTACAAGATCGGCACCGCGCTGCTTTATGAGCAACTGGGCCAGGAATGCGTGCCGGTGGCGGTGAACGTGGGGCTGTTCTGGCCGAAAGCCGGGATCATGCGCCGCCCGGGCACGGCGGTGGTGGAGTTCCTGCCGCCGATCCCGCCGGGGCGCCCGCGCGAGGAATTCATGGCCGAACTGGAGAGGACCATCGAGAGCAATTCCGAACGCCTGATGGCCGAGGCCGGCTTCGAGGCGGGGCGCGAAGGCTGAGCCGCCCGCGCCTGCCGGTGGCTCAGGCGGCCAGGCCCCCGGCGCCCATCCGGAGATATTTCTGCCGCCGGTCCTGCAGAAGCTGGTCGGGCGATTTCTTCATCAGCCCCTTGAGCATCTGCTCGATGGAGCGGCCCACGGCCTCGATCGTGGCTTCGCGGTTGCGCTGGGCGCCGCCCACCGGCTCGGAGATGATCATGTCGGCCACGCCCAGCCTGTGCAGGTCCTGGGCGGTGAGGCGCAGCGCTTCTGCGGCTTCGCGCATCTTTTCGGCATCCTTCCACAGGATCGAGGCACAGCCCTCGGGGCTGATCACCGAATAGATGGAATGTTCCAGCATCGCCAGCTTGTCGGCGGTGGCAAAGGCCACGGCCCCGCCCGAGCCGCCCTCGCCGATGATCACCGAGACCAGCGGCACCTTCACGGTGAGGCATTTCTCGGTGCTGCGGGCGATGGCCTCGGACTGGCCGCGCTCTTCGGCGCCCTTGCCGGGATAGGCGCCGGGGGTGTCCACCAGGGTGACGATCGGCAGGCCGAAACGATCGGCCAGGTCCATCAGGCGGATCGCCTTGCGGTAGCCTTCGGGGCGAGCCATGCCGAAATTGCGCTCGATCCGCGACTTGGTGTCGTGGCCCTTCTCGTGGCCGATCACCATCAGCGGGATGCCGTCGAGCCGGGCCAGCCCGCCCATCACCGCGTGGTCGTCGGCAAAGTTCCGGTCTCCGGCCAGGGGGGTGTATTCGGTGAACAGCGTCTCGATGTAATCGCGGCAATGGGGCCGGTCGGGGTGGCGGGCCACCTGGCATTTCCGCCACGCGCTGAGATTGCCGTAAAGATCGCGCAGAAGCGCCTCTGCCTTGCGGTCGAGCGCTTCGGCCTCCTTCTCCACGTCCATCTCCTTGTTGGCGCGGGCCAGGGCGCGCAGCTCTTCGGCCTTGCCTTCGATTTCGGCGAGGGGTTTTTCAAACTCGAGATAGTTCATGGAAGCGCTCCGAAATCCGTCGGAACGCTATATGACCTCAGCGGGGGGGTTTTGCAACGCGCCAGTCGCGGCCGGGGATCATCGGTCGCCCGAGATCATCTCGGCCTGGCGCACGATCACCTCGGCCTGCCTGATCGAGGCGATATCCACCAGCCGCCCCTTGTAGACGGCGGCGCCGGCGCCTTCGGCCTTCGCCCTTTCCATCGCGGCGAGAATCTCGCGCGCCTCGGCCAGCTGTTCGGGTGAGGGGGTGAAGACCCGGTTGGCCAGTGCAACCTGCTTGGGATGGATCGCCCATTTGCCCACCATCCCGAGCGTGGCTGCGCGCCGCGCCTGGGCGATGAAGCCCTCGTCGTCCGAGAAGTCTCCGAACGGGCCGTCCACCGGCAACAGCCCGTGGGTGCGGCAGGCGGCAACGATGGCGGCCTGGGCCCAGTGCCAGGGGTCGCCCCAGTATTTGCGGCCTTCGTGGAGCATGTAGTAGTTTTCCTGGGTGCCGCCGATGCCGGTAGTCTGCATCCCCATGGAGGCCGCGAAATCGGCTGCGCCCAGGCTCATGGCCTGCAGGCG
The DNA here is from genome assembly GCA_026982515.1 of Paracoccaceae bacterium. Classification (GTDB taxonomy): domain Bacteria; phylum Pseudomonadota; class Alphaproteobacteria; order Rhodobacterales; family Rhodobacteraceae; genus S012-89. The sequence continues at coordinate 2,860 of JALSGY010000508.1, read as the reverse complement.
CGGGCTGGCGGCGGCGATGTCCTCCACATGGGCGATGCCGGCGGCCGATTCGATGATCACTTCGAATGAGATCCGCTTCTTGCGCCCGGTGGCGGCTTCCACCGCGCTGGCCAGCGCGTCCACCGCGTAGATGTCGGCGGCGTTGCCCACCTTGGGGATCATGATCTGGTCCAGCCGCTCGGAGGCGTTTTCCAGCAGTTCGATCACGTCACGGTACCAGTAAGGGGTGTCCAGCCCGTTGATGCGCACCGAAAGATACTTGCCGCCCCAGTTGATATCTCCGATCGCCTCGATGACGTTGCGCCGCGCCTGCGGCTTGTCCTCGGGGGCGACGCTATCCTCCAGATCGAGGTTGATCACGTCGGCGGCACTGGCGGCCATCTTTTCGAAGATTGCCGGGCGCGAGCCGGGGCCGAACAGCTGGCAGCGGTTGGGGCGGGCGGGCGGCGTGGGCTGGATGCGGAAGCTCATGGCTGGCCTTGTAACGATGTTTCCAAATGTCGTGCTATACCGGTAGAATATTGCGCAATAAGCCGCAAGCCGGTTTTGCTCCCGCAGAAATGACGCCGCATTGCAGAGATGGGGCGCCTCACGGTGATTTCCGCTGAATTTTCGAAATCAGGAGAAATATTCTTCGAAAAATTATGGATATTTTGGCGGTAAACCCCGTTTCATGGGCGATCATACGGCAAGTTTGCGAATACATTCTCAGGCGAATCCATCATCATCCGCCAGATTTCAAAGGGGGGAGAGATGATCGAGAAACCCTATCTTCTGTTTCTGGGCGATGCGCCGGATCAGCTGGCCGCCAAGGTGGCGCAGGGGATTAACGACTGGCGGCCGGGCCATTCGGTGGGCCAGTTCCGGCTGCCGGGTTGCGGTGCCGATCTGGGGATCGCCGATCTGAGCCTGGCTCAGGCCCGTGAGGCCGGGGCGAAGACGCTGGTGATCGGGGTGGCCAACCGCGGCGGCGTGTTCTCTCAGGCGTGGAAGACGGTTCTGCTGGAGGCGCTGGAGATGGGCTTCGACCTGGCCTCGGGGCTGCACAACCTGCTGCGCGACGACGCCGATCTTGCCGCCGCGGCAAGGGCCAACGGGCGCAGGCTGCACGATGTGCGGGTGCCTCAGGTGCAATACCCGATCGCCAACGGGGGCAAGCGTTCGGGCAAGCGTTGCCTTGCGGTGGGCACCGATTGCTCGGTGGGCAAGATGTACACCGCCCTGGCGATGGATGCCGAGATGGCGCGGCGGGGCCTGAAAAGCACCTTCCGCCCGACCGGGCAGACGGGGATCCTGATCACCGGCGATGGGGTGCCGCTCGATGCGGTGGTGGCCGATTTCATGGCCGGCGCGGTGGAATGGCTGACCCCCGACAATGATGATGATCACTGGGACATGATCGAGGGTCAGGGCAGTCTGTTCCACGTTTCCTACTCGGGGGTGACGATGGCGCTGATCCATGGCGGCCAGCCCGATGCGCTGATCCTGTGCCACGAGCCTACACGCAGCCACATGCGCGGTCTGCCCGGGTACCCGCTGCCCTCGCTGGAGCAGCTGCGCGACATGGTGTTGCCGATCGCCCGGGTGGCAAACCCACGGGCGCAGGTGGTGGGGGTTTCGGTAAACACGAAGGCGCTTTCGGAAGATGAGGCGCGCGACTACCTTGCCCGGGTGGAAGAGAGGATGGGCCTGCCGGCAGTGGACCCGTTCCGCCATGGGGCCGGGCGGCTGGTGGATGCGCTGGAAGCCCTCTGAGCCATGGGCGGCGCATGGCGGGGCTGCGGGGCGGGAGTATTTGAGGCAAGATGAAGGGGCGGGCATGGAAATTACGGTGAAGCGTGACGTGTTCCGGCTGGCGGAGCGGTTCACCATTTCGCGCGGTTCGCGAACTGAGGCCCGGGTGCTGACGGTGCATCTGCGTGACGGCGAGCATCGTGGCCGGGGCGAGTGCGTGCCCTATTCCCGCTATGGCGAGACGCTGGAGAGCGTGGAGGCGCAGGTCGCCGGCCTGCCCGAAGATCTGACGAGAGAGGCGTTGCAGGGGCTCTTGCCGCCCGGCGCGGCGCGCAACGCGGTGGACTGCGCGCTGTGGGATCTGGAGGCCAGGCGCACCGGGCGGCGGGTGTGGGAGCTGGCCGGGCTCGAGGCGCCAGGGCCGGAAGTGACGGCCTTCACGCTGTCGCTCGATACGCCCGCACGGATGGAGGCCGCGGCGGCGAGGAATGCGCACCGGCTGGTGTTGAAGATCAAGCTGGGCGGCGAGGGCGACATGGCCCGGCTCGAGGCGGTGCGCCGGGGGGCGCCGCGGGCGCGCATCATCGTGGATGCCAACGAGGGCTGGGACGGCGATCTCTACCGCGCGCTGGCGCCGCACCTGCTGCGGCTGGGGGTGGAGCTGGTGGAACAGCCCCTGCCGGCGGGCGCGGATGATGCGCTTGCGGAAATGGAAAGGCTGGTGCCCGTCTGCGCCGACGAGAGCTGCCATGACCGGGCCTCCCTGCCGGGGCTGAGTGGGAAATACAATTTCGTCAACATCAAGCTCGACAAGACCGGCGGGCTGACCGAAGCGCTGGCGCTGAAGCGGCAGGCGCTGGCGGAAGGCTACGGCATCATGGTGGGTTGCATGGTGGGCTCGAGCCTGGCCATGGCCCCGGCGGTGCTGGTGGCCCAGGGCGCGGCCTACACGGACCTTGACGGCCCGCTGCTTCTGGCCGAAGACCGGGAGAACGCACTGAAATTCGACAAATCCGGGGTGCACCCGCCTGATGCGGCGCTCTGGGGGTGAGGAGGAACGATGACCCGCACTGTCTATCTCAACGGCGATTACCTGCCCGAGGAAGAGGCGAAGGTCTCGATCTTC
>JALSGY010000507.1 GCA_026982515.1 Paracoccaceae bacterium | reverse complement strand
CGACCTCGACATCGAGGTGGTTGACAGGGCCCCCGCCCAGGTTGAACGCCCCGGCGCCACCACCGTGCCCGCGGTCACCCTTCACGAGATTGTCCGCAAGCTGCCCGACGGCGCGCTGGTGACCCTGACCGATGATCCGGCCACCGGGCGGCTGATGGTGGAGGCCGGGCGCTCGAAGTTCTCGCTGGCCACCCTGCCGAAAGAGGACTTCCCGGTGATGGCCTCCTCGGAATACGAGAGCAACTTCTCGGTCCCCGCACCGGTCCTGCGGCGCCTGTTCGACAAGTCGAAATTCGCCATCTCCACCGAGGAGACACGCTATTACCTCAACGGCGTCTACATGCACGTGGCCGTCGCCGATGACGGCACCGCGGTGTTGCGTTGCGTGGCCACCGACGGCCACCGCCTGGCCCGCATCGACGCCCCCTTGCCCGAGGGCGCCGAGGGCATGCCCGGCGTCATCGTGCCGCGCAAGACGGTGGGCGAGCTGCGCAAGCTTCTGGATGATGACGACACGGTCATCGCGGTGTCGGTATCGGAAACCAAGGTGCGTTTCGCCACCCCCGACATCACCCTGACCTCCAAGGTGATCGACGGCACCTTCCCCGATTATTCACGTGTCATCCCCACCGGCAACAGCCGCCGGCTGGAGGTGGACGCCACCGAATTCGCCCAGGCCGTGGATCGCGTCGCCACCGTCTCCTCCGAGCGTTCGCGGGCGGTGAAACTTTCGCTCGACGAAGACAGGCTGGTGCTTTCCGTCAACGCCCCTGACAGCGGCGCGGCCGAGGAAGAGCTGGCCGTAGCCTATGGCGACGAGCCGCTGGAAATCGGCTTCAACGCCAAGTACCTGCTGGAAATCGCCAGCCAGGTGGACCGCGAGAACGCGGTGTTCCTGTTCAACTCGGCCGGCGATCCGACGCTGATGCGCGAGGGCAACGACGAAAGCGCGGTCTATGTCGTCATGCCGATGCGTGTCTGATTTCCGCCACACCGGAAGACTTCATGCCTCCGGCGGGAGTATTTCCGGACAGAAGAAGGGGCGGGCATGAGCGGTCTTTCCCTTCGTCTGCTGGAGTTGTCGCATTTCCGCTCGCACAGGCTGACCCGGCTGGAAACGGGCCCCGGCCCGGTGGCGATCCATGGCCCGAACGGGGCCGGCAAGACGAATATCCTGGAGGCGATCTCATTGCTCTCGCCCGGGCGTGGCCTGCGCCGGGCGGCCAGCGAAGAGCTGGCCCGCCGGCCCGAGGCATTGGGCTGGAAGATTTCGGCCCTCGTCCACAGCCAGAACCGAACCCATGAGATCGAGACCCGGGCCGAGGCCGGGGCCGCGCGTCAGACCAGGATTGACGGAAAACCCGCACCGCAGGTGGCCCTGGGGCGCATCGGGCGGATACTCTGGCTGGTGCCCGCCATGGACCGGCTCTGGATCGAAGGGGCCGAGGGACGACGGCGGTTTCTCGACCGGATGACGATGAGCTTCGAGCCGGGGCATGCCGAGGCGGTATTGAGCTACGAAAAGGCGATGCGCGAACGCAACCGGCTGCTGAAGGATCAGGCCGGCGACGGGGCGTGGTACGGCGCGCTGGAAGCGCAGATGGCGGCAGCGGGGGCGCGGATCATGGCCAACCGCCGGCTGGCGCTGGAAAAGATCGCGCAGGCGCAGGAAGGGGCGGCAACGGCCTTTCCCGCCGCCAGGCTGGAGATCACCGCCCCCGACGGGCAGGTGCCCTTGTCCGACGAAGACGCGCTGGCCAGAGCCTGGGCCGCCGGGCGCCGCGCCGACATGGCGGCCGGGCGCACCCTGACCGGCCCGCACCGGGTGGATCTGCGTGTGGCCTATGCCGACAAGGGGATCGAGGCGCGCCAGTGCTCTACCGGCGAACAGAAGGCATTGCTGATCTCGCTGGTCCTGGCCAATGCCCGTGCCCTGGCCGCGGATTTCGGCGCCCCGCCGATCTTGCTGCTCGACGAGGTGGCCGCCCATCTGGACGCCGCGCGCCGCACCGCGCTTTATGACGAGATCTGCACACTCGGCGCCCAGGCCTGGATGACCGGCACCGGACGCGAATTGTTCGAGGCCCTGGGCGAACGGGCGCAGTTTTTCGAGGTTCTGGAAGAAAACGGCACATCACGTGTCAGAGCGCGTTGAGGAGATCCGACCAGGGCCGGGAGGGACGCGCAATGAACGCCGGGACACCCAGTGCCGGGCCTTGCCTGAGGCCGGTTCCCGGCCGGCCCTGCATGGCCTTGTCATCCCCCTCATCTGACACCAAATATAGTGTCAGAGACGTGACAACCCCCACAAAGTCTCGTATAAATTCCGCAAAATGATCAGGAAGGCATGTATGGCCGACGACGCGCAGCGCCCCGCCGAATACGGGGCTGAATCCATCAAGGTTCTCAAAGGCTTGGAAGCCGTCCGCAAACGCCCCGGCATGTATATCGGGGATACGGACGATGGCTCGGGCCTGCATCACATGGTCTATGAGGTCGTGGACAACGGCATCGACGAGGCGCTGGCCGGTCATGCCGATGCGGTCACGGTGATCATCCACGCCGACAGCTCCGTTTCGGTGCGCGACAATGGCCGGGGCATTCCCGTGGGCATCCACGAGGAAGAGGGCGTATCCGCGGCCGAGGTGATCATGACCCAGCTGCACGCGGGCGGCAAGTTCGACTCCAACTCCTACAAGGTGTCGGGCGGGCTGCACGGGGTGGGGGTTTCGGTTGTCAACGCGCTGTCCGAGTGGCTCGAGTTGCGCATCTGGCGCGACGGGAAAGAACACTTCGCCCGCTTCGAGCACGGCGAAACCGTCGAGCCGCTGCGCGTGGTGGGCGATGCCGGGGGCGAGAGGGGCACCGAGGTGCGCTTCCTGGCCTCGCTGGAGACTTTTTCCAACCTCGACTACTCGTTCAAGACGCTGGAAAACCGCTTGCGCGAGCTGGCCTTCCTCAACTCCGGCGTGCGTATCATCCTGCGTGACGAACGCCCTGCAGAGCCTCTGGAAACCGAACTGTTCTACGAAGGCGGGGTGCGCGAGTTCGTCAAGTACCTCGACCGCCACAAGACCCCGATGATCGACGAGCCGATCTACATCACCGGGGAGCGCGAGGGCATCACCGTCGAGGTGGCCATGTGGTGGAACGACAGCTACCATGAAACCGTACTGCCGTTCACCAACAACATCCCCCAGCGCGATGGCGGCACCCACCTGGCGGGCTTTCGCGGGGCGCTGACCCGCACGATGAACCTTTATGCCAACTCCTCGGGGATCGCGAAAAAGGAAAAGGTCTCCTTCACCGGAGATGACGCGCGCGAGGGGCTTACCTGCGTGCTGTCGGTCAAGGTGCCGGATCCGAAGTTCAGCTCTCAGACCAAGGACAAGCTGGTTTCCTCCGAGGTCCGGCCCGCCGTCGAGGGACTGGTCAACGAGAAGCTCGGCGAATGGTTCGAGGAGCACCCCCAGGAAGCGAAGATGATCATCGGCAAGGTGATCGAGGCAGCCCTGGCCCGCGAAGCCGCCCGCAAGGCGCGTGAGATGACGCGCAAGAAATCCGCCCTCGACGTGGCCTCGTTGCCCGGCAAGCTGGCCGACTGCCAGGAACGCGACCCTGCCAAGCGAGAGTTGTTCCTGGTGGAGGGCGACAGCGCCGGCGGCTCGGCCAAGCAGGGCCGCTCGCGCCAGAACCAGGCCGTGCTGCCCCTGCGCGGCAAGATCCTCAATGTCGAGCGCGCCCGCTTCGACAAGATGCTCTCCAGCCAGGAAATCGGTACCCTGATCACCGCGCTTGGCACCGGCATCGGGCGCGATGAGTTCGACATCTCGAAACTGCGCTACCACAAGATCATCATCATGACCGATGCCGATGTGGACGGCGCCCACATCCGTACCCTGCTGCTGACCTTCTTCTTCAGGCAGATGCCCGAGATCATCGAAGGCGGGTATCTCTACATAGCCCAGCCTCCGCTCTACAAGGTCTCGCGCGGCAAGTCCGAGGTCTACCTCAAGGATCAGGCCGCGCTGGAAGACTACCTGATCCAGATGGGGGTCGAGGGCGCGGTGCTGCGGCTGGCCTCGGGCGAGGAAATCGCCGGCGCCGACCTGACCCGCGTCATCGAGGGCGCGCGCCAGTTCCGCCGGGTGCTCGATGCCTTCCCCACCCACTATCCGCGAGCCATCCTCGAACAGGCCGCGCTGGCCGGGGCCTTTGACCCGGGCCGCGCCGACGCCGACCTGCAACAGGTGGCCGATGAGGTTGCCGCGCGGCTCGATCAGGTGGCCGCCGAATATGAGCGCGGCTGGCAGGGCCGCATCACCCAGGATCACGGTATCCGCCTCACCCGCATCCTGCGCGGGGTCGAGGAGATCCGCACCCTCGACGGCGCGGTGCTGCGCTCGGCCGAGGCACGGCGGCTGGCGCAGGTCTCCAAAGAGACCCGCGACATCTACCAAGATCCCGCAGAGCTGGCCCGAAAGGAACGCCGGATCGTCATCCACGGCCCCACCGACCTGCTGGAGGCCATCCTGAAAGAGGGCGAAAAGGGCCTGTCGCTGCAGCGCTACAAGGGCCTGGGCGAGATGAACCCCGATCAGCTGTGGGAAACCACCCTCGACCCGGAGGCCCGCACCCTGCTGCAGGTCCGCATAGACGACGTGGCCGAGGCCGACGATATCTTCACGAAACTGATGGGCGACGTGGTCGAACCGCGGCGCGAATTCATTCAGCAAAATGCGCTGAGCGTGGAGAACCTGGACTTCTGATCAACCGCGCCCGCCCGGGGCGGGCGCGATGCCTCCGGCGGGGATATTTATCAAGGCATCGAAGACGCGAAAAATGCGAGATGTAGCGAAGCGCCAAGGGAATGCCGCGCTTTTCTTCTGTCTGGAAATACTCCCGCCGGAGGCATGAATCCCCAGGGCTCCGCCGCCACCGGCATTGACGCCACGAGGCTTGCTCCTTACCCATAACGGGCCCTTGCAAGGAGGACGCCCATGCGCCCGGACAACGAAGCCCTCATCATCATCGACGTGCAGAACGACTTCTGCCCCGGCGGCGCGTTGGCCGTGCCCGGCGGCGACGAGATCATCCCGGACATCAATGCACTGTCCGAAGATTTTTCTGCCGTCATCCTCACCCAGGACTGGCACCCCGCCAATCACCGCTCATTCGCCTCGCAGCACAGCGGCAAGGCGCCGTTCGAGACGGTCGAGATGCCCTATGGCACGCAGGTTCTCTGGCCCGATCATTGCGTTCAGGGCAGCCAGGGAGCACGGTTTCACCCCGGCCTGAACACGAACCGGGCCGATCTGATCATCCGCAAGGGCTTTCGCCGCGAAATAGACAGCTATTCGGCCTTTTTCGAGAATGACCGCCTGACCCCGACCGGGCTGGAAGGCTACCTGAAAACCCGCGGAATAGATACGCTCGTGCTCGTGGGACTGGCCACCGATTTCTGCGTCAACTACTCGGCGGTGGATGCGGCAAGGCTGGGATTTGCCGTCACCGTCCGCGAGGATCTGTGCCGCGGCATCGACATGGACGGCTCGCTCTCGGCCGCCCGCAGGGCCATGACGCAGGCCGGGGTGAGAATGATCTGATGATAGACATCGCCACCCGCGTCTACAATCACAAGTGGAAGATCGACCCGATCGTGCGGTCGCTGATCGATACCGATTTCTACAAGCTGCTGATGTGCCAGTCGGTGTTCCGCAACAAGCCCGACACCATCGTCACCTTCTCGCTGATCAACCGCACCAGATCGATCCGCCTGGCCGAACTGGTGGACGAGGGCGAGTTGCGCGAACAGCTGGATCACGTGCGCTCCCTGCGGCTGGCGCGCGGCGAAAGTACCTGGCTGCGCGGCAACATGTTCTATGGCAAGCGACAGATGTTCCACCCCGATTTCATGGAGTGGTTCGAAAACCTGCAACTGCCCCCCTACCACCTCGAGGTGCGCGACGGCCAGTACGAACTCACCTTCGAGGGCAAGTGGCCCGAGGTGATGCTGTGGGAGATCCCGGCGTTGGCCATCCTGATGGAACTGCGCTCGCGCGCCGTGCTCGAGGCCATGGGCCGGTTCGAACTGCAGGTGCTCTATGCCCGCGCCATGACAAAGCTGTGGGAAAAGGTCGAGCGGCTGCGCGAGCTCAAGGGCCTGCGCATCGCCGATTTCGGCTCGCGCCGCCGCCATTCCTTCCTGTGGCAGGACTGGTGCGTGCAGGCGATGATCGAGGGGCTGGGTGAAAGCTTCGTCGGCACCTCCAACTGCCTGATCGCCATGCGCCGCGACATCGAGGCCATCGGCACCAATGCGCATGAGTTGCCCATGGTCTATGCCGCGCTTGCCGAAACCGAAGAAGAGCTGCGCCGCGCCCCCTACAAGGTACTCGAAGACTGGCAGGAGGAGCACGAGGGCAACCTGCGCATCATCCTTCCCGACACCTTCGGCACCAGACAGTTCCTCGAGAACGCTCCCGACTGGCTGGCCAGCTGGACCGGCATCCGCATCGATTCCGGCGATCCGGTGGAAGGTGCCGAAACGGCCATTGCCTGGTGGAAGTCGCGCGGCGAGGATCCGCGCAAGAAGCTGGTGATCTTCTCCGACGGGCTCGACGTGGATAAGATCATCGACCTGCACCAGCGCTTTGCCGGCCGCTGCCGGGTTTCCTTCGGCTGGGGCACCCTGCTGACCAACGATTTCCGCGGCCTCGTCCCCAATGATGCGCTGGCCCCCTTCTCGCTGGTGTGCAAGGCGGCGGCCGCCAACGGCCGGCCCACCGTCAAGCTGTCCGACAACCCGCTCAAGGCCACCGGCCCGAAAGAGGAGATCGAGCGCTACCGCCGCATCTTCGGAGTGGGCCGGCAGAAGGAACTGGAGGTGGTGGTCTGAACGCCTTGACCGAGGTCAAGGCCGCCGCCGCCCGGCGCGGATAGCCAGGGGCGAAAGGCGCCCCGATGACCAAGCTTGCCCTGATCGCCCTCCTCCTCGCTCTGGCGCTCGCCGCCGCGCAGATCATCGCCGCCCGTGGCTTTACCCGCACCACCGCGGGGCTCGAGGACCGCCTGCGCGCCGCCGCGCAGCCCACGGCCCGCGCCAGCCTGCCCGAAATCGTGCGCGCCTTCGCCCTGCGCGGCGGGGCCAGGCCCGAGGCCCTGGCCCCAGTGGTCACGCTCACGCAGGAAACCGAGATGCGCCTGCAACGCGGTGGCAGCTGGCAGCCGATGGCGGCTCGCCAGGTCATCGTCACCGGCGCGCCCGGCTTCGTCTGGACCGCCACCCAGCGCAAGGGGTCGCTGGCGATGGTCCGGGTGGTGGATTCCTTCGTGGACGGAAGCGGCTGGCTTTCGGCCCGCCTGCTGGGCTCGATCCCCGTCGCCAGCGCCTCAGGGCCCGATACCGACATCGGCGAAGCCATGCGCTACCTGGCCGAGCTGGTCTGGGCACCCGATGCCATCCTCGGCAACCCCGATCTCATCTGGCGGCAGGTGGCCGAAGATGCCGTCGAGGTCTCGCTGGCCCCACCGCTCGAAGCCGCCCGCGTGCGGCTGCGTTTCGATACTGCCGGCGACGTGGTCGAGGTAACCGCCCGCAACCGCCCGGCCACGGCGCCCGACGGCACCACCACCTACCTCGACTGGCGCGCCACGCTTGGCGGCTACACGACCATCGGCAACCGCCGGGTGCCGCGCCAGGGTGAGGTCGGCTATGTCTACCCCGAAGGTTACGAGCCCTACTGGCGCGGCACCATCACCGCCTACCGTGCGGGCGAATAGCCACGCTCCTGCACCCAAATACAGATTTTTCTTGACAGATCACTCCAATGGGCAGACAGAGCACCATCCGGCCGGCCTTCTGCCG
>JALSGY010000506.1 GCA_026982515.1 Paracoccaceae bacterium | reverse complement strand
GCGCGCCCGTCCCGCCAGCACCGGCCCGGCCTGCCAGCGGCTTTCGCGCCACCTGTTGCGCGCCGCATCGAGGGCCTCGCAGGTGGCCGGATCGGACAGGTCGAAGCCGCGCGAATTGCGCCGGGCCGGCGCGAAGAGATCTGCCGGCAGAGGGATCAGCGGGTTTTCCACCCGCTCATGGGCGTCGAGCCGCGCGAAGGGGTCTGCGCAGAGCCCTTCGGGGGGGATCGCCCGGTTGACGATCTGGTGCACGAAAGAGCTGTTGGCGCCGTTCTCCAGCAGCCGGCGCACCAGATAGGCCAGCAGGTCTCGGTGGGTTCCCACGGGGGCGTAGATGCGGCAGCGGATGTCTTCGTGGCGCGCCAGCAGTCGGTCATACAGTGCCTCGCCCATGCCGTGCAGGCGCTGGAACTCGAAATCGCGGCGGGAGCCGGCCATCTCCAGCACCGTGGCCACCGAATGGGCGTTGTGGGTGGCGAACTGGGGATAGAGGCGCCCGCTCAGGCCCAGCAGCTTCTGCGCGCAGCAGATCCAGGCCACGTCGGTGGCCTCCTTGCGGGTGTAGACGGGATAGCCCTCCAGCCCCTCGACCTGAGCCTGCTTGACCTCACTGTCCCAGTAGGCCCCCTTGACCAGCCGTACCATGATCTGCCGGTCCAGGCCTTCGGCCAGCGCGTGCAGCCAGTCGATCACCGGGGCGGCGCGCTTGCCCACCGCCTGCACCACCACCCCGAAGCCGCCCCAGCCGGCCAGCGAGGGATCGGCCAGCACCGTCTCGATCACATCGAGCGAAAGATCCAGGCGGCTGGCCTCCTCGGCGTCGATGTTGAACCCCATGTGCGCGCGCCGCGCCATGCGGGCCAGCTGCAGGGTGCGCTCGGCCAGCTCCTTTCGCACCCGCTCCTTCTGGGCGTATTCGTAGCGGGGGTGGATCGCCGAGAGCTTGATGGAGATCCCCGGATTTCTGCGGATGTCGCAGGACCGGCACTGCCCGGCCAGGGCGGTGATCGCGGCGGCGTAGGCGGCCATGTTGCGCTCGGCGTCGGTGGCGGTGAGCGCCCCCTCGCCCAGCATGTCGTAGGAGTAGCCGTAGCCGCGCGCCACCTGGCGCCGGGAGCGCGAGATCGCCTCCTCGATGGTCTGGCCAAGCACGAACTGGCGGCCCAGCTCCTTCATGGCCTGGGCGATGGCGGTGCGGATCACCGGCTCGCCCAGCCGCCTGACGGCGCCGCGCAGCACCGCCGCCAGCCCCTCGCCCTGCTCGGAAAGCACCTTGCCGGTTAGCATCAGCGCCCAGGTGGAGGCATTGACCAGCGAGGACGTCGAGCGGCCGAGGTGGCGGTTCCATCCGGCTGGGGTGATCTTGTCTTCGATCAGCTCGTCGATGGTTTCGGCATCGGGCACCCGCAAGAGCGCCTCGGCCAGGCACATCAGGGCGATGCCCTCGTCGGTGGACAGGCCGTATTCGGCCAGGAAGGCCTCCATCAGGCCGGGGCGGGCATTGGCGCGAATCTCGCGCACCAGCGCCACGGCGTGCGCCTCGGCGCGGCGGCGCAGGCCGGCATCCGGGGCGTGGGCGGCGCGCAGGGCGGCGATGGCCTCGGCATCGGGCAGGAAATGGAAACGGCGGATTTCGGCGCGAAGGGCGTCGAGCATCGGCATGGCGATTTTCCTTGCTGGTCGGTCAGGGACAGCATAGCAGAATTGATCAAGCCGTTTTTCCCGAAATCTCGGAAATGGCAGGCGGAGGGACCAAACTTTTCAGCCATGGGCATCAACATGACCAAGTACCGGGAAATTTCAGGCCATCTGGACCGTCACGATATCCGCATCCTCGAGATACTCTCGGCCGAGGGGCGCATCCCCGTCACCGAACTGGCCCGCCGGGTCGGGCTTTCCAAGAGCCCCTGCCAGGTGCGGCTGAAGCGGCTGCAGAACGAGGGCTACATCCTCGGCTTCCGGGCCATCCTCAACCCCTCCAGGTTACGGCTGGAGCAGGTGGCATTCGTCGAGGTGAAGCTTTCCGACACCTCCGAGAAGGCGCTGTCGGAGTTCAACGAGGCGGTGCTGAAGATCCCGCAGGTAGAGCAGTGTCACATGATCGCCGGGGCCTTCGACTACCTGCTGAAGATCCGCACCTGCGACATGAAGAGCTACCGCGAGGTGCTGGGAGAGAAGGTCTCGTCCCTGCCGCATGTGGCCAATACCTCGACCCACGTGTCGATGCAGGCGGTCAAGGATTTCGTCTTCTGATCCGCGCCCGGCGCCCCGCGGCGGACGCTTGCCGAAACCTGTTGCGGGCGCTAGGCCTTCCGTCTCGTCCCTTCCCTGCTGCGGAAATGCGCCCATGAAACGCTCGACCGTCAACGACATCATCCGCGAGGCCGATACCTTCATCCGCGCCCATGGCTTCGCGCTGCCGCCCTTCGCCTGGTGGTCGCCCGAAGAGCTGCGCGCCCGCGTCGCCACCGACAGCGCCATGATCCGCGAGCGCATGCTGGGCTGGGACATCACCGATTACGGGCAGGGCCGGTTCGACGAACTGGGGCTGGTCCTGTTCACCCTCCGCAACGGGGCCCGGGCCAACGTGGCGCGCGGGCGGGGGATGCTTTATGCCGAGAAGCTGCTGATCTCGGGCGAGGGGCAGATCAGCCCGATGCACCGGCACAACCTGAAAACCGAGGACATCATCAACCGCGGCGGCGCCACCCTGGTGCTGGAGCTTTTCGCCGCCGCCCCCGACGGCAGCCTCGACGAGGATGGCGAAGTGGCGGTGCGCACCGACGGCACGCTGCGCCGCCTGCCCGCGGGCGGGCGGCTGAAACTGGCCCCCGGCGAGAGCGTGACGCTTAAGCCCGACACCTGGCACGCCTTCTGGGGCGAGGGCGGGCGGGTGCTGATCGGCGAGGTTTCGAACGTCAACGACGACCGCACCGACAACGTCTTCCGCGACCCTATCGGGCGGTTCTCCGAAATCGAGGAGGATGAGCCGCCACTGCACCTTCTGGTATCGGATTACCCGAACTGGCTGGGCTGAACCACCCGCCTGACTCCGCGTAACTAGTCGAATTTACAGATATTATAAGCGCGCACCATCGCTTCCGCCGCGCCGCGGCGAATTGATTCGCGCAAACCCGTACGAAGGCCTTGACCTTCCAGTCTCTGGAAAGTTTATCCTGATCATATCGCGCCGAGTCGCGAAAATGTGAACTGGATTTTCCGGGATTGATCATGTCGGGTTCTGCATCAGCACGGCAGGAAGCTACCAGCCGCCACCACGTGACGGCAGCAACGGACCTGCAGGAGCCGGTCACCATCGTCGGGGCCGGGCCTTCCGGGCTGGCCGCCGCCATCACCCTGGCGCGGGCCGGGCGGCGGGTGCATGTGCGCGAATGGCACAGTACCGTCGGACATCGCTTTCACAACGATTTCCAGGGCCTCGAGAACTGGAGCCGCGACGGCGAGGCGATGGACGATCTGGCGGCGCTGGGGGCGCGCGGGCGCTTCTTCCACAAGGCGGTTTTCCGCGGCACGGTGTACGACACCCGCGGGCGGGCGCATCAGGTCCGCTCGGAGCGGCCGCTGTTTCACCTGCTGCGCCGCGGCCCCGGGGAGGGCACTCTCGACCGCGGGCTGCTCGAGGCGGCCCGCGCCGCCGGTGTCGAGATCACCTTCAACGACAGGGTCCGCGAAGTGGACGGCGCCGCGATCATCGCCACCGGGCCCCGGCGGGCCGATGTCATCGCGGTGGGCTACACCTTCCGCACCGACCACCCCGACGGCGCCTGGCTGGCGCTGGGCGAAGAGCTGGCCCCCGGCGGCTATGCCTACCTGCTGATCGCCGGCGGGCGGGGCACGCTGGCCAGCTGCATGTTCAGGAACTTCCACAATCAGGCCCACCATCTGGAGACCACACGCGCATTCTTCACCCGGCGGTTGGAGCTGCGGATGGACGAGCCGCGCCAGTTCGGCGGATACGGCAACTTCCACATGCCGCGCTCGGCCGTGCAGGGCCGCAAGCTGGCGGTCGGGGAAAGGGCCGGCTTTCAGGACGCCTTCGCAGGCTTCGGCATCCGCACCGCCCTGCGCTCGGGCATCCTGGCGGCCCGCGCCATCGTGGAAAACCGCAACTTTGATACGCTGTGGCGTCACGAGATCGCCCCGGCCCAGCTGCGCGGCCTGCTCAACCGTGCCATGTTCGAACGCACCGGCGGCGCGTTTCTCGACCGGATGGTGCGGCGCGCATCCCGCGGCGATGCCGGCCGGGCGGTGGGGCGGGCCTACCGGCCGAATGCGCTCAGCCGCCTGGCTGCACCGCTGATCGCGCGGGCCTGGCGAGAGCCCGCAAACCAGCGTGACTGCAACGAGCCGGGCTGCGGCTGCGTCCTTTGCAAATGCGCAGCCTGGCGGAAGGAGCCTCAAACATGCTGAAACTTGCCATCAAGAACGGTTTCTACCGCCCGGCCCGCACCTTCCTGACGGTGCTGGCGGTAGCCGCGATCCTGGCCGAGATCCTGATGCTCGAAGGGTTCATGTCGGGCACCTACACCCAGCTGAGGAAGAGCGTGCTGGAGCGCGGCGGCGATGTCATCGTGGCCCAGACCGGCATCTCCAACTTCATCGCCGCCCGTTCGGTGCTGCCCCAGCAGGTCCGCGCCGAGGTGGAGGCCCAGCCCGGCGTGGCCGAGGCCCATCCGCTGACTTCGCTGATGCTGATCTACGAGGCCGGGGGGCGGCTGTCGCCGATTCTCGTCGTGGTCTATGATGATGCGGGCGGGCCCGCGGCGGTGACGGAAGGGCGCGCCCCGCAGGGCACCGGCGAGATCACCATCGACCGCGCCCTTGCCAGGCGCTACGGGCTGGCGATCGGCGACAAGCTGACCCTCTCGGCCTATGATTTCACCATCACCGGCATCACCGAGGGGGCGGCCGCGATCTTCACGCCCTTTGCCTTCGTCACCTTCGACGGGCTGATCGACTTCTATTTCGAATCCGACGTGGGCGCCGACATCGCCGCCTTCCCGCTGCTCAGCTTCCTGCTGGTGGACGTGACCCCGGGCGCCGATCCGGCCGAGGTGGCGGCCACCATCGACGCCAACATCCCCGATGCCGACACCTTCCTGCCCGAAACCCTCGCCACCAATGACGAGAACCTCGGGCGCGAGCTGTTCGGCCCGATCCTGAGCCTGCTTCTAGGGCTGAGCTACGCCATCGGGGCGCTGGCCATCGGGCTGTTTTCCTTCGCCGCGGTGCGCAGCCGCAAGAAGACGCTCGGGGTTCTGCGCGCGCTCGGCTTCACCACCCGGCACCTGATGGCGGGGGTGGTGATCGAGGCGCTGTTCACCGCGCTGCTGGCGATCCCGCTGGGGGTGGCCATGGCCAGCGGGCTGGCCACGCTGATCGAGAACATCTCGCCGGTCTATCTGATCGAAACCGGCAACCCGGTCGGCCTGTGGCGCACCGGGGCCATCGCCGTGCTTCTGGCCATCCTCGGCGGGCTGGCCCCGCTGGGCACCATGCGCCGGCTTGATCCGGCAACCGCATTCAGGGGGTAACGATGTTCAACTGGACCTTCCGAGAACTTTTCTCTTCCCCGCAACAACTGCTGGCCAGCGTTGCTGCCGTGGCCAGTGCCTTTGCCCTGGTACTGTTCTTCGAGGGCGTCTTCGCGGGCGAGTCGGAAAAGATCGTGGCGCTGATCGACAAGACCGATGCGGATGTGTGGGTGATGCAGGAGGGGGTGGGCAACATGCACATGACCACCTCTTTCCTGGCCGACTGGAAGATCGACGCGGTGGCCGGGGTGGAGGGGGTGAAGAAGGTCACCCCGATCCTCTACCTCAATTCCGTGTTCGAGGCGGGCGGGCGCAACTGGTTTTCCTTCGTGGTGGGGATGGAGGCAGGCGATCCGCGCGCCGGCCCGTGGGAAATGGCACGCGGGGCGCGCGCCCCGGGGCCGGGCGAGGCGATCATCCCCGAGGTCATCGCTGACAGCGCCGGGCTGGGAATCGGCGACAAGGTGCGCATCGCCGGCGAGGATTTCACCATCGCGGGGCTGTCGCGCGACACCTTCTCGATGGCCAATTCCATCACCTTCGTCACCCTCGACGACCTGGCCGAGACCATCTCGACGGTGGGCACCGTCAGCTACCTGCTGGTCGATGCCGAACCCGGTGTGAACCCGGCCGAGCTGGCCGAACGGATCAAGGCGGAGGTCGAGAAGGTCAACGCCCTGACGCGCGAGGAATTCTCGGCGCGCGACTATTCCATCGCCGTGCAGATGGGGCTCGATATCGTCTGGATCATGACCCTGATCGGCGGCGCCCTGGCGGTGCTGCTGACCGGCTTCATCGTCCATTCGCATGTCTCCGAGCGCGAGCGCGAACTGGCGGTGATGAAGGCGCTGGGGGTGCGTGACCGCTCGATCTATGCCGCGCTTCTGCTGCAGGCGCTGGCCATCGGTCTGCTGGCCTATGCGTTGGCCGTGGCCCTGATCTACCTGGCGGTGCCGCTGGTGGGGGTGCTGTCGCCCAAGATCAGCCTCGGCGTGACCACCGCGGCGCTGATCCGCTCGGGCTCCACCGCCGTCGTCGTGTCGCTGATCGCGGCCATCATCCCCGTAAGAAGGGTGCTGTCCGTCGATCCCGTTTCCGCATTCCAGCAATGAGGACCTCCGAAATGACAACACCGATCCTGCAAGCCGAGAACGTGGTCAAGACCTTCGGACAGGGCCACGCCCTTGTCCGGGCGGTGGACGGCGTTTCCCTGGAGCTGCAACAGGGGGAAATGGTGACCATCACCGGCCCTTCCGGCTCTGGCAAGACGACGCTGGTTTCCATCCTCGGGGCGCTGCTGCGGGCCGACTCCGGCAAGGTCGTCATCGACGGCACCGACATCTCGACGCTGAGCGAGGCCGGGCTTTCGGCCCTGCGCGCACGCACCATCGGTTTCGTGTTCCAGTCCTTCAACCTGCTCGAGGCGCTGAGCGTGCGCGAGAATGTCCTGTTTCCCGCTCATCTGGCGCCCGGCGGGGTGAAGGCCGCCGCGCCGCGCGCAGACGAGATTCTGGAAAAACTGGGCCTTGCCGAGCGGCGCCATGCGCTGCCGCGCACCCTTTCGGGCGGCGAGAAACAGCGGGTGGCGATCGCGCGGGCGCTGATCAACGAGCCCAGGCTGATCATCGCCGACGAGCCCACCGGCAACCTCGATTCGAAGAGCGGCCAGAACGTGCTGATGGTGCTGCACGACATCGCCCGCGACGACGGGCGCGGGGTGCTGATCGTGACCCACGATCGCCGCGTCGAGGACGTGGCCGACCGCATCCTGTGGCTGGAGGACGGCAAGCTGCGCGACCGCAAGCTCGATGCCCACGAATGGGTGCGTGACCCGGTGTGTAACATGGCGATCGACAGCTGGACCTCGGAGATATTCATCGACCATGGGGAGGCGCGATACCATTTCTGCTCGGAGCGTTGCCGCGAACGCTTCACCGCCACCCCGGAAACCTACATCACCCATCTTTCGAACAACCGGGCGGCTCTGGAAAGGAGAAGCTGATGCAACGCGTTCTTTTCTCTCTTGTCGCGCTCATGCTGCTGCTGCCGGGCCTGGCCGCAGCGCAGGATCCGGCGGCACGCGGGCTTGAAATCGTGCGCGAGGTCGAGCGGCGCGATGCGGGCTGGGGCGATGCGCAGGTGCGCCTGACCATGATCCTGCAGGACCGCAAGGGCAACACCCGCGAGCGCAGGCTGCGAATGATGATGCTGGAAGTGCCCGGCGAAAAGGGCGGCGACATGTCCATCGCCATTTTCGACAGCCCGCCGGACCTGAAGGGCACCATCCTGCTGACCCATGCCAAGGTCGGCGCCGATGACGACCAATGGCTGTATC
>JALSGY010000505.1 GCA_026982515.1 Paracoccaceae bacterium | reverse complement strand
GGGGCCTTCTCGTAGCGTTTGAGAAGCCGGCGCGCCTCGACGAAGGGCCAGGCTTTCGAACGCATCGCGGCTTCGCGCAGATCGGACATCGCTTTCTTTCCCGTCTAAGGCGGGGTATCTTCCCCGGCAGGCCCCGCTTCCTATTGCCCGAGGCCGCGGGCGTCAATATTCTGCGCCGCAACATCAACAGCCGAGGGCGAGCCCGTGACAGATATCCCCCACCCGATGACCCCGGAAGACTGCCTGATCGCGGTGATGATCGCCGTCTCGGCCTCCGACGAGAACATCCGCACCTCGGAACTCGTCACCATCGAGGCGATCGTCAACCACCTCCCGGTATTCGCCAATTACGATGCAGACCGCCTGCGCACCGTCTCGCAGACCGTCTTCGATCTGTTCGGCGTCGAAGAGGGGCTTGATGCCCTGTTCGGCCTGATCCGCAACAACCTGCCCGAAAAGCTCTTTGAAACCGCCTATGCGCTGGCCTGCGACGTGGCCGCCGCCGACGGCCGGCTGGGGGAGGCAGAGCTGCGCCTGCTCGAGGAAATCCGCTACGAGCTGAACATCGATCGCCTCCATGCCGCCGCCATCGAGCGCGGCGCCCGGGCGAGGCACATGACGGTCTGACGGCCCGTCCCCTTTCCGGCGCAGGGCGACCCGCCCCCCGACTGCATGGGCAGGATCAGGGAAGATCCCTTTTTTCGTGACCGGCAGATCCCGCTTTTCGGGAACCGGGCCGGACGGGGCTCACCCATGCCCCATGCAAACCGCCTCGCCCGGCCCACGGCAAGGTTATCTTGACCACTCACCCCGCTGACGGATGGCACTGGAAGACTGTTCCACCATCGGCACGTTGATGAAGCACCAGGCAGGCGGGGCCATCCGGGGAAGCACCACCGAAGCGCGGCCCGGCAGCCTGAAACGCCCGTAGCGCCGCGCCGCCACCGAGTTGCGCGCCGGGATGCGCGCCTCGGGGCGGGCAATCACCCCGATCGGCACGTTCTCCATGATCCATTGCCAGTTCTGCCAGCGGTGAAAGCTGGCCAGGTTGTCCGCCCCCATCAGCCAGACGAAGCGCAGGTCCGGGCGGCGGCGCATCAGGGCGGCGAGGGTCTCGGCGGTGTAGCGGGTGCCGGCACGGGCCTCGAAATCGCTGATCTCGACCCGGGGGTGTGCCATCAGCCGCCGCGCCACCTCCATCCGCCTTTCCACAGGCGCGGGGCCCTCGGGCTTGAGAGGGTTGCCGGGGCTGACCAGCCACCAGACCCGATCCAGCCCGAAACGCCTGAGCGCCTCGCGGGTGATCTGCACATGGCCCTCGTGGGCCGGATCGAACGACCCGCCCAGCAAACCCACCGCCTGACCCCTGCCGGCCTTTTCGGAAAGAGAAAGCATTGCCAAGGTTTTGCCTGCCGGGGCGTCCTTGTCCAGCCCTTCGGCACGTGGGGGGCGCCG
The DNA here is from genome assembly GCA_026982515.1 of Paracoccaceae bacterium. Lineage (GTDB taxonomy): Bacteria > Pseudomonadota > Alphaproteobacteria > Rhodobacterales > Rhodobacteraceae > S012-89. The sequence continues at coordinate 6,440 of JALSGY010000505.1, read as the reverse complement.
AGGCCTCCGGCGGGAGTATTTTCGGACAGAAGAAGAGGGCTGGCGCGGCGGGGCCGGTCGTTGCGCAACCTGCCACCCCGCGGCCGGCCGGCCTTCGCGCCGGCCGGCAGATGGATTATTGCCCTTTGACGCAGGCTTGGATAGACCCTGACGGAATCCGGCGCGAGAGGGAATACCCATGGCATCCTATCAGTACGTCTACCACATGGACGGTCTTTCCAAGACCTACCCCGGCGGCAAGAAGTGCTTTGAGAACATTCGCCTTTCCTTCCTGCCCGGGGTCAAGATCGGGGTCGTCGGCGTCAACGGTGCGGGCAAGTCGACGCTGTTGCGCATCATGGCCGGGATCGACACCGACTACACCGGCGAGGCCTGGGCGGCCGAGGGCGTGCGCGTGGGCTACCTGCCGCAGGAGCCCGAGCTCGACCCCGCACTCGACGTGCGCGGCAACGTGATGGAGGGGGTAAAGGCCAAGAAGGACATTCTCGATCGCTACAACGAGCTGGCCATGAACTACTCGGAAGAAACCGCCGAGGAAATGGCCGCCCTGCAGGACCAGATCGACAGCCAGAACCTGTGGGATCTGGATGCCCAGATCGACGTGGCCATGGAAGCCCTGCGTTGCCCGCCCGACGATGCCATGCCCGATACGCTTTCCGGCGGGGAAAAGCGCCGCGTGGCGCTGTGCAAGCTGCTGCTCGAAGAGCCGGACATGCTGCTGCTCGACGAACCGACCAACCACCTTGACGCCGAAACCATCGCCTGGCTGCAGCAGCACCTGATCGCCTACAAGGGCACCATCCTGATCGTCACCCACGATCGCTACTTCCTGGATGACATCACGGGGTGGATCCTGGAGCTCGACCGCGGCCGCGGCATCCCCTACGAAGGCAATTATTCAAGCTGGCTGGAGCAGAAGGCCAAACGGCTGGAGCAGGAAGCGCGCGAGGACAAGGCGCGTCAGAAGACCCTGCAACGCGAACTGGAATGGATTCGTCAGGGGGCAAAGGCGCGCCAGTCCAAGCAGAAGGCCCGCATCGACCGCTACAACGAACTGGCCAACCAGTCCGAGCGGGAGAAGCTTTCCCGTGCCCAGATCATCATCCCCAACGGTCCGCGTCTGGGCAGCAAGGTGATCGAGGTCACGGGGCTGAAGAAGGCCATGGGCGACAAGCTCCTGATCGAGGATCTCTCCTTTTCTCTGCCGCCGGGCGGCATCGTCGGCGTGATCGGCCCCAACGGCGCCGGCAAGACGACGCTGTTTCGCATGCTCACCGGGCAGGAGGCACCCGATGCCGGCACCATCGAATACGGAGACACGGTAAAGCTCGCCTACGTGGACCAGTCGCGCGATGCGCTCGACCCGGAGAAGACGGTGTGGGAGGAAATCTCCGGCGGCGGCGAGGTGGTGGAGCTGGGCGATGCGAAGATGAACTCGCGCGCCTACTGCTCGGCCTTCAACTTCAAGGGGGGCGACCAGCAGAAGAAGGTGGGCCTGCTCTCGGGGGGCGAACGCAACCGCGTGCACCTGGCCAAGCTGCTGCGCGAGGGCGGTAACGTGCTGCTGCTGGACGAGCCGACCAACGACCTTGACGTGGAAACCCTGCGCGCGCTCGAAGACGCGCTGGTGGATTTCGCCGGCTGCGCGGTGGTGATCAGCCATGACCGCTTCTTCCTCGATCGCATCTGCACCCATATCCTGGCCTTCGAGGGCGAAGCCCATGTGGAATGGTTCGAAGGCAACTTTGCCGATTACGAGGAAGACAAGAAACGCAGGCTGGGCCCCGACGCGGTGGAACCCAGGCGGCTCAAGTACAAGAAGTTCGTGCGGTAAGGGAGGCGCCTGCAGGATCATGACCTGCAGGTGGCGCAATCCGCTTCATCGCGCCACCCCGGCTTCGTCCTGCCAGTCGCCTCAACTCTCGCCGCCGGCCGCACCGCTGCCCTTTTCGGCCCTGGCGATCTCGGGCATGATGACGTTTTCCATCACCTCCGGGGTGATCGCGCCGATGTGGCGGTGGGTCACCATGCCGTTGGCATCGATCACGAAGGTTTCGGGAATCCCGTATACCCCCCACTCGATCGCGGTCCGGCCGACCTTGTCTTCGGCCACGGCCACGTAGGGGTTTTCCTTTTCGGTCAGGTACTGCAGACCCTTGTCATCCTTGTAATCGACACCGTAGATCGGATATTCGCCCTTCTTCGACATCTCCACCAGCACGGGATGCTCGATCCGGCAGCCCACACACCAGCTGGCCCAGAAGTTCACCAGCTTGACCCCGCCCTGCTTCAGATCCTCGTTGGTGAACATAGGCAGGTCGCCCAGCCGGGTCAGCATCAGCTTCGGCGCCTCCTGTCCGATCCTGGTCGAGGGCAGCTCGTCGGGGTTCTCGCGGTTCATGCCGTACACGAACATCGCCGAAATGCCGGCAAACACCAGCGGCACCAGAAAGAGCACCTTCGAGCGCTTCTTCTTCGTCTCGTCACTTGCCATGTCAGATCCTTTGCGATTCAAGCCCGGATGTGCTTTCGTCACCCGATCCGGGCGGAGTCAATGCCACCGCTTGCCACGCCCAGGTGTCGGCCCGTGTCAGAGCACCAATTTTCCCTGCATCCCTTGATCCACCTCAAATGGCCCATCACAACCAGTTTACCGCCCGTCCCTTCCGCAGCCCGCACAAGGCGGTTTGATCCAGCGCAAAGAAACATTCGGAAAACCAAATATATTCGCCCGGCACATCCGGCCCGTGAACGACACAGGAGAGATAACAGATGCGCACCCGCCCAGATGTCCTGACCGAGGTCAAGCTGCCCTCCGGGACCGTCACCGTTGATGAATACGGCTACCTGACCAACCCGGACCTGTGGACGCCGGACTTCGCCGAGCATGTGGCAAGGGCCGAGGGCATAACCCTGACCCCGCTGCATCACGAGATCATCTCCTTCATGCGCGACTGGCTGGAAGAGCACGGCATCGCCCCCGATGCCCGCTTCGTGCTGAAATACCTGCAAGAGCGCGACGGGCTGAGCAAGCATGAGGCGAAGGAAGCACTGTTCCGCCTCTTCCCCTACGGCTACGTCAAGCAGGCCTGCAAGATCGCCGGAATGAAGCAGCCGCGCGCCTGGTCCACCGGCTGAACGGCAACACCCGGAGGCACGAAAAGGGGGGAGAGAACGGAAATCGAAACTTTCTTCGCAAGTGGCGGCGATTTCCCTTGCCATTTGCCCCCGGCATCGCCATATGGGGCTGGCGACGTTATTCTATTCGACCACTGTTCTCCTTCATCGGCTACAGTTTATCGATCACGAACTGACTTAGCCGGGTCATCGCACTTCCGCGGATGGCAACAATGACAGGAGACATCACGATGGCCAATGGCACCGTGAAATGGTTCAACTCTACCAAAGGTTTCGGCTTCATCGAGCCCGAAGGCGGCAGCAAGGACGTGTTCGTCCACATCTCCGCCGTCGAGCGCTCGGGCCTCACCGGCCTGGCTGACGGCCAGAAGGTGACCTTCGATATCGAAGCCGGCCGCGACGGCCGCGAAAGCGCCACCAACCTGGCGCTGGCGTAAGCCGCGACCCGGGCCGCCAATCAGGCGCCCGCACGACAAACAGGAAGAGGCCGCCCCCAAGGGCGGCCCTTTTCGCCTCCGCCACCGGGCCTTGCTGCGGCCCTTGCAGTGGCGCGCCCTGCCGGGCGCAAGGCTTTTCGCCACCCCTTCGGGGTCGGCATTCCACTCCGCTCGGGGAGTATTTCGGCAAGGTGAAACCAATCTGCACCCAATGCCCGGCCGCGCGCCGGTTCTGCCGGTTCAGGCTTGCATTTCCCGCCGTATATCACATTTATCGAATATTCATTTTCAGCGAGAGGAAACCCCAATGTCCTACACCATCGACCGCATCATCCCCGATGCCAACATCGACGACGTGGATGCGCGGGTGCGCACCGCCCTGGCCGACAAGGGCTTCGGCGTGCTTACCGAGATCGACGTCAAGGCGACCATGAAGAAGAAGATCGACAAGGACATGCCGGGCTACCGCATCCTCGGCGCCTGCAACCCCAACATGGCCTGGAAGGCCATCGGGCTGGAGCCGAAGGTCGGCGCCATGCTGCCGTGCAACGTGATCCTGCGCGAGGTCGAGGGCGGCGTCGAGGTCAGCGCGATCGACCCGGTGGCCTCGATGAGCGCCATCGACAACGACGAACTCAAGGCCGTGGCGGGCGAGGTGCGCGAGATGCTGGCCGAGGCCGTCGCCGCCGTCTGACCACGGGCAGAAAACCTGCGTGCCCTCCTCTCTTGCGGGAGGGCGCGCGTCATGGTTTCCTCTTCGCGCGAACAGGAGGAGAACCCATGAGCGACGAAAAGCCCAGCATATCCCCCCGCGAAAACGGCCCCTTCGTTGTCCGCAACGTCAAGGTCTTGCGTCTTGAGGATGGCTCCCTGGCCGAGGAAAAGCCGGTTCGCGCCCTGTGCCGCTGCGGAGCGTCGAAGAACAAGCCCTTCTGCGACGGCACCCACAAGGATATCGGCTTTGACAGCACCCCTCGGGACGTGTCCGCGCAAGACAAGGTTGTCGCCTATGAGGGTCGGGAAACCATCATCTACTTCAACAAGCTGCTGTGCAGCCATGCGGGCGAATGCGGGCGCCGTCTGGGGGCGGTCTTCGACCGCGGCAGGCGCCCCTGGGTGATGCCCGACAACGGCACGCCGGAGCAGATTGCCGAGGTGGTCGCCGCCTGCCCTTCCGGAGCCCTGCGCCTGAGCGAGCCCGGCGACGAGCCGCGGGCGATCCATGATGACGAGGTCTCGATCACGGTAGAGCGCAACGGCCCCTACCGGGTGCGCAACATCCCCGTCGAGGCCCCCTTCCGGGCCGAGGGGCAAAGCGCGCACAAATACGTCCTGTGCCGTTGCGGCCTGTCGAAGAACAAGCCCTTCTGTGATGGCAGCCATTACGAGGAGGGCTGGAAATCCGGCGATTGACCGCCCGCCCCGGCCTTCAGGCCAGGGCGGGAAGGGAGCCGGATCGGGGTTTCATTTCCACCGAGACCAGCGGCTTACCATTGCGAAGGTGGCGTTCGAGCAATGAGCGCAGCCGGCGCCCGCGCACGAACAGCCGCGCGGGCTGCATCCGGCCGCGGCCCAGCTGCGGCAGGCGGGCCCTGATCGCGTCGATCTCCCGGACGGTCAGGGATTCGTGCACCAAGGCACCCAAGTAGAGGCTTTCGGCGGGGCTACGCTCGGCAAACACGATGGCGTGGCGATCGAACAGCAGATGCACGTATTCCACCCCCTGGGGGGCGGGCGGGCGGCTGATACCCGGGAATCCCGCAAGCTGGCAGGCCGGCACCAGGATCTCCGCCGCGCCGAACATCCGCTCCGCGATCGCCGAGCGCAGCATGATCCGGTGCTGCGGCGAGACCGTCAGATCGCGCCCCGGCAGCCCCCGGCCCAGGGCGCCGGCCCTGATCCGCACCGGGCCATGGTCGGGATGCGCGGCCAGATGCGCGGCCGACAGCCGGCGCCTGTGCACCAGACGCAGTGGCATCGGCCCGTCGTCGGCGGTTTCGACAAGATCTCCCGGGTGCAGGCTCTCCACCGGGCGGTTGCCCGTGGCGGTGGCGATCAACGTGCCCGGCGTGAAGCAGGAGGGGCCCAGATCCGCCACCGGCAGGGAACTCTGCCCCGAGACCCAGGAAGTCGATACAAGTGTCGCATCCTCGAGCACCGAACCGTCGCTGGGTGTGAAAACCGTCCGCCCGTCGGCAAGGTAGAAGGTGGTTCCGGTGATCGTGACGTTGGAGCCGTCGGCCAGTTGGACAGTGACGGTATCGCCGACATAGGACGCACGGATATCCACCCCGTCGATGGAATCGTTGGAAAACCGGTTGATCAGGTTGTTGTCGTTCTGATCGACGACCGTGAACTTGCTGACCGTCAGCAAGGTCCCCGGTGGCGGGGGCGCATAGGGATCGATCAACCAGAACTGGTCGAGATATGTCGTTGGCATGCTGCTCTCTGCCTCGGAGTGCCCTTTGCGGGTCTGCTTCGATTCGGGTCGAGAATACGTAGCCGTACGGGCTATGCGAATAGAGGCGAATCACTTTGGGAAAGTTAGCGAATCGGTGTCACCAATTTGCCATAAGAGACTGAGAAACATTCAATAAATTGTGGCACAGGTGCTTGTGAACACCATATGCGGCCACCTGAAGCCCGGGCGAATCGCTCCATACCCGGCCCCGGCGGGAGCATGATTTTCCTCTGCGCAACCTGGCCGCGAACAAGCGCGAATGCCGCCCTGCCCGCGGCAACGGGAAAGGGCGCCCGGCCTGTCATGGCCGGACGCCCTGTACGCCTCATGAGACCTGCCTGCTCTGGGCTTCTGCCTGTTTCCCCATGCTGTTGCCGGTTGCGGACGTTCAGTGAAGCAACAGG
>JALSGY010000504.1 GCA_026982515.1 Paracoccaceae bacterium | reverse complement strand
GTAGTAGATCTCGAACAGGCCCTCGACACCTTCGGGGTAGAAGTATGCCTTGTCGGGCGGCACCCCGAAGGCGGCATTGCCCCGGTAGCGGCGGAAGGTGATGCCGCCGAAGCTGACCTCGTCGGCCACCCGCGCCCGCAGATCGGCGGCCGCGGCGGTGTTGAGATAGGTCTCGCGCACCTCCTTGTGGGCGACGAGATCCGAGAAGAAGGCCGAGCCGCATTCGGCGCGCAGCTGCACCGCACCGGTGGAAAGCCCGCCCAGATCGCCCTCGACGCTTTCGATCAGCGCCTGGCACTTCTTGCGCAGCGCCCCCGAGGCCGGGTTTGTGTTGGCCAGATCGAAGTTGACTTCCGTTGCCGGGGTGATCGCGAACTCGGTGAAGTAGTCGATGACGACGGCGCCATCCTTGGGGTCCAGCACCTTGCCCTGGATGCCGTTCAGGAGGTGATACTCGAAGGTGGCCTCGGCATCGTTCCTGAGCCGCTTGAGCCGCCTTGCCACCTCCTGCTGGACCTGCTGGGTCTCGGACTCGGCGCCAAAGGCGCGGATGCCCTGGATTTCCGAGGCCCAGAGCACGTCCTGCTTCTTGAACTGGCGGCACACAAACGCCCGCACGTCGCGGCGTTCCGGGATTTGCTGCTCATAGGCCGAGCCGCGCTCGGAGAACGGGATCAGCGACAGCGTGCCATCGCGGCTCTCGATCACGACGGTGCGGCTTCGCACCCCGCGATCGGCAAAGAGGCCGGAGCCCGTCAGCGTCGCCGGCTTGTAGGGGATGTTTTCGAGCGCGCGGGTGAGTTCGATCACCGAGAAGGCATCGGTGTCGAAGATGTCCATGGTGGGCATCGCGTGTTCCTTTCAGTGTTGGGGGTGTCAGCGCACCAGGATGCCGGCTGCCGCCAGTGCTGCGTGCGCGGCATCAATCTCCGGCTGGGTCAGGGTGCCGGCAAAGATCAGGTCATGGCCGTTGACGATGGCCGGGCCGCGCAGAAGCGCCACCGCCTGCACGTCGGCCGCCGTGGCGTCTGCCCTGGCCCAGAGCACGGCAACGGCGGTCTCGGTGCCGTCAAGCGCGGCCGGGTCGTGGGCGGCATACTTGCCGGTTGCGGTGATCCTGCCCAGCACGGTGCCGGGGGCGAGCACCGGGTTACTGGTCCCGGTGGCGATGGTGACGACCTCGCGGGTGTAGTCGCGGAAGGCCTCCCAGACGAGGAAGCCGCCCGGGTGGGTGGTCTCGGAAAGAACGGGCATGTGTTACCCCTTGCGCTTGAAGGTACGGTTGATGATGTCGGCCCAGGGGCGCGCCGAAGGGCCCGGGCCGGGTTGCGGGTGATGGGTGGCGATGTCGGGATCGGCCTCGGCGCGGGCCTTCAGAAGTGCTGCTCGCACCTCCTCAAGGGGGACCTCGCGTTCAAGGAAGCCAGCCGCCATCTGCGGCTGCCCGGCGAGGCGACAGAGATCGACCACGGCACGGGCGTAAGCGATGGCCTCGGTACGGATCGCGGCAGGGTCCGGGCTCGTCGGGATTTCCTGCTCCGGCGCACCCCTTTCCGGTTCCGCCTTCTTGGTCAGCGCCTCGACCACCGCCGCAGGCGCATTGCGGAAGCGGCTGACATCGAAGCGGGCGGCAATCCGCACCGGCTCAGCCACGCTGTCCGCAAAGCCTGCCTCCACCGCCTCGGCCGCGGTGAACCAGGTCTCGGCCGCCATCAGTTGGGCCACCTCGTCCTCCGCCTTGCCGGATTTCGCCGCGTATCCCTTGACGAGCGCACCGGCGATCTTGTCGAGCGCCTCGGCCATCGCCCGCATGTCGGCGGCGGTGCCCATGACCAGCCCCGAGGGGTCATGGATCATCAGGAAGGCGTTCTCCGGCATGATGATTTCATCGCCCGCCATCGCGATGTAAGAGGCAGCGGAGGCGGCAATGCCGTCGATGGTCACGGTGACGGGGCCTTCATGACGTTTCAGCGCGTTGTAGATGGCGACGGCATCGAACACCGAGCCGCCCGGGCTGTTGAGGCGCAGCTCAAGGGGCGTGCCCTTCGGTAGCTTGCCCAGTTCGGCGATGAAGGTTTTGGCGCTGACGCCATAGGCGCCGATCTCGTCGTGAATCGAAAGCTCAGCGCCGCCATCAAGGGCGCGGATCGTGTACCAGCTGTTCATGGATCAGTTTCCCTGGTTGGGGTTGGTTTCTTTCGGGGGCGTCGCCCGTGCACCCTGCCTCTCGCTTGGGCCTTTGCCGTAGCGCAGCCCCAGTTCGGCCGCGCGCGCCGCATCGGCGGCATTCTCGCGGTCGATCTCCTCGATGTCGTAACCGGTGGCCTCCACCGCCTTGCGCCGCGACATCAGCCCCGCCTCGATGGCCAGCAGCTGCGCCTGGATGTCCTTCAAGGGATCGACCCAGTCCCAGCGCGGCGGGATCCAGTGCACGGCCCGGGCTGCGCCCATGTCCGGCAGGTCCAATGCTCCCGCCAGCACCGCCGTTTCCAGCCAGCGCTCCCAGATGGGCCGGCAGAGCTGATGAGCAATAACTCCATGCTGCAGCTGGCTGATGCGCCTTCGGAACTCCACGAGTTCGGCGCGCAGGCTCGAGTAGTTCGCCTGTCGCACGTCGCCGGTCACCAGGTGATAGGGCAGACCCAACGAGGCGGCGATCGCCAGCAGGGTCCGGTACTGGAAGGCCTCGTAGCCGCCGCCCACATCGGCGGGGTTCGAGAAGGTCACGTCCTCGCCAGGCAGCAGCACCTGCAGGGTACCGGGCTCGAGGCTGGCAATGCCGGTGCCGTCCTCCCCGTCCTCGACCGCGCCCATCAGCTGTTCCTCGGGGGCGGCCTTGGTAATGAAGCCTGCGAACATCGCCGCGGTCTTCTTGCGGTCCAGTTCGGCATCGTCGTACTGGTCGAGCAGGAACAGCCGCACCATGGCCGGCGCCACATGCGGCAGGCCCCTGATCTGGCCCGCGTCCAGCGGGCGGTAGATGTGAAGAACGTCGGTGGCCGGGACGCGGGTTGTTTCAGGCAGGACGTCGCCCCTGTCGGTGCTGTCGCCGGGATGGCGCCTGCGGAAGTGGTAGGCCACACGCCGCCCGATCCGGTCGAACTCGATGCCGCAGCGGATCACGTTGCCGTTCGGGGCCGTCTCGGTCTTGTCAAACGGCAGCATCTCCGATTGCAGCAGCTGGCATTGCAGAGGCACGCGCAGGCCGTCCTCTGGCCGACGGGGGCGCAGCCTGACGAAGCATTCGCCGGCCACGAACATCTCGCGGGCCACCATCGCCTGCAGCCCGTAGAAGTCCGTCAGCCCGTCGGCGTCCGCCTCGTCGGTCCAGGCCAGCCACAGGCGTTGCAGCCGGTCCCGCAACTCGCCGTCCTCCAGCAGCGACGAGGGCTTGATCCCGTCGCCGACGAGGTTCGCGGCCCAGGCCTCGCAGGCGTTCGCGGCATAGCCGTTGGTCACCACCAGTTCCCGCGAACGCGCGAGCAGGCGCGGACCGCCCGAGGCCACCAGCGCGTTGATGTTCTCCAAGGGCGGCTGCCAGCCGCGTAAGCGACGCCTTGCCATGGCGCCTTCGAGACGTGCACGCACTCCCCTGGCCCCGCCGGTCGAACGGCGACGCAGGGCATCGAACAGGCCCATGCCTCACAGCCCCTTGTCCGTGGTGACCCGCAGATGCCGGATCACCCGCCGCCCCTCGGCAGCGGCGATCTCGCGTTCCAGCGCCTCGATCGCCCGGTCGATCTCGGCCAGGCTGCGGTACTCCACGGTCTTGCCGTCGTAAGTGACACGCGCCACGCCCGAGGACCGCGAGGCCAGCAACGCCTCGCGGCGGGATTGCAAATCCGTCAGTGTTGGCATGTGGCCTTTCCTCTACGCCATTGACACAGTCCGGGACATTCTCCAGACCGTAGCTGTCTGTCACAGGGGGCACGGGTCATGAGCGACGCGTTCAGGAGCATCGAACGGGGGCTGAAGGAAGCCATTGCTCACGCACGTGGCGAAGACCCCGCCACCATTCACGAGATCGAGGTGCCCGAGCCGGACGTGCGCGCCATCCGCGCGCGCACCGGCCTGTCGCAGGCGGCGTTTGCTCGCAGCATCGGGGTTGCGAAGGCCACGCTGCTCAACTGGGAACAGCGCCGTCGCCGCCCCGAAGGTCCGGCACGCGTCCTGCTGGCCCTGATCGCCAAGGACCCCGGGATCGTGCAGAAGACCCTGCAGGGCTGACTTCCCTGCGCTATTCCCGAAAGGATCCACCATGATTGAACCGATCGCGCGCATCCGGATTGAGTTGCAGGGCATAGAGCCCAGGATCTGGCGCAGGGTTGATGTTCCGTGCTCATCGACCCTGATGAATCTTCACGACATCATTCAGGTCACAATGGGATGGGCCGGCACGCATTTGTTCGAGTTCAACGTTGGTGACAAGGTTTACGGCCAGCCGTTTCCTGACGTCGGTTTCGAAGAGCGCAGGGTTTACAAGGCCAAGTCGATTCGTTTGCAAACCCTGCTCGATCGAGGGTTTGATCGGTTCCTCTACATTTACGATTTCGGGGATGACTGGCGCCACGACGTGATCGTCGAGGACATCCGTGATGGCGAGGTCGACACCGACTATCCCTGCTTCATCGACGGTGCTCGACGCTGTCCGCCCGAAGATGTCGGCGGCACCATGGGTTTTGCGGAGTTTCTCGAAGCGATCACCGATCCGACGCATGAAGAGCATGAGCAGATGCTGGCCTGGTATGGCGGGCCCTATGATCCCGAAGATATCAATGAACGTCATGTTCGCAGCGTCATCGAAAGTTTCGCGGTCCGGCGACGCGGTCCACTCCAAAGCCACCGGAAAGGCAACAGGCCCTGGAGCCATTGATCACCCCATGTAATTCGAACGCACGGTCCGTCGCCGTCGCGGCGCCGGGCGCGCCGTCCGTTGCGTCACCGCGCCGGTCACGGTTTCTGCAGCCCCGACCGCCACTTGGCGCTCCAGTTCCGCCCATTGTGCTTCGCCCCACCGATCCGCCCCGGCAATCCAGGCGGCAGCGCGGGCATAGACCCGGCAATCGAGCGCTTCGTTGCGCTCCCGCAGCTTCTGCCATTCGAGCTTCGCAAAGCCGCGCTTGTTCTTCACCGTCACCAGTTGCTCGGCCACCAGCTGTTTCAGCCACTCACTGTCAGCCCAGCCCGGCAGGTGGATGGTGCCGGGCGGGTATGTGGCGCCGGCCGCGATCTCTTCCGCCGTGGGCCGCTCCTGCCTGAGAAAGCGGTAGGTCTCGGCCTTGAAGGTCGAGACCGCCACCGTCCAGAGCCGTGCGCCCCGGCGCAGGCGCTTGCCGGCGATGGTCGCATCCACGTAAGTGGGCCCTGTCACAGGAGCCGCCCGGTTGAACCCTTCGACACCCTTCACCGGCGCCACCTGTGCAAATCCCACGGCCCGCGCCCAGCCATAGACGGCCGAGGTCTCGAAGCCGGTGTCGATCGCCAGCCGCGCGATGGTCAGATGCGCACCACTTTCGTGGCGCCAGGTCCGGCCCAGAAGATCGGTGAGCCCCCGCCAGCACTCGGGATCACCCGGCCCGCCCTCGATCACCACGTGATCCACCAGCCAGCTTTCCAGGCCGCGCCCCCAGGCCCAGACATCGACCTCGATCCGGTCCTTCTGCACATCCGCCCCGGCGGTAAGGAACAGACCACGTTCAGGCACCGTGCCCGCCGGCCAGTCTTCCTTGAGCCCCGCCAGCCGCTGCCAGTCTGGCGCGTCGCCGGTCTCCACCCAGGTCTCGCCGAGTGAGGTATTCACGAAGGTCTTCATCGCCTCGTCGCCACCGGCCCGGGCCGAGAGGAACGCCTTCACCATCGCCTCCAGCCGCACCCAGGGGGAATAGATTTCATTGAGGTGGAACCCGGCGATGCCGGCAAAGGGCCGCCGCGCCCGCCATTCGCCCTTTCCGACGGCCGCCCATCGTTCTTCGTCAGACCACTTCGCTGCGCAATGTATGCATTCATACCGCGCCGTCTCCGGCCGATGCTCACCCTGCTCGGTCTTCTCCCATTTGACCTGCCCCCAGACCAGAACCTGGGCCTCGCCACAGTCCGGGCACGGCACCCAGTATTGCCGCTGGTCGCTCTCCTCGTATGCCGTCTCGATCCGGCTCGCGCCCTTGTTGGTCGGCGTTGAGACCAGCACGATCTTGCGGTTCCAGAAGGTGACCGTGCGCTTCTTCGCGAGGTTCACCGGATCGCCCTCGGCCCCGGCGCTGAACGGGTAGCGGTCGACCTCGTCGCACAGCAGCAACCGGATCGGCCGGCTGGCCAGCCCCGAGGGCGCATTGGCCCCGACAATGGTCAGATGCCCGCCCGGAAAGCGCTTGTGCAGGATCTTGTTGTTGCCGTCGCGCGATTTGGGGTCGGCGATCTTGTCCCTGAGACACGGCGTGTCGCGCGCCATCGGCGAGAAGCGGTCCTTCGACCAGGTCTCGGCATCGCGCTCGGTCGGCATCACCACCATGATCGGCGCCGGGTCCTGGTCGATGTGGTAGCCGACCATGTTCCCAAGGCACTCACTTTTGCCGATTTGACTGCTGGACATGATCACGACGGTTTCGACGGTCGGATCCGAGATCGCATTCATCATGCCGCGCTGGTATTCCGCGCGGGAGGTCCGCCAACGGCCCGGCTCGGCGCTTGCTTCCGAGCTCAGCCGCCGGTTCGCATCGGCCCAGTCACTGATCGTTATCTCCGGCGGCGGGGTCAGCGCCTTCAGTGCCCGGCGCACTGTCCTTTGCAGCACCGCCGTCCCTTGCAGGGTCAGGATCGTCGCTTTCTCGCTCACGGCGCACATCCGTTGCCGCTAGTTCCTCCAGCGCCTCGCGCACGGCGCTGCGCAACACGTCCCGCACCGCCGCCGGGGTTGCCGCGCCATGCAGCTGCGGCGCCAGCCGGTCGGGCAGCGCCAGCAGCCGCGTGCGCAGGAGCGCCAGAACCGCAATCCAGGCGGCCTCCACATCTTCGGCCGCGATCACGGCACCGCGTTTTTCCTCCGCCTCCATCTCGGCAAGATCGGCGCGGGCCCGGATGAACCGCGCCCGCTCGGCGGCATAGTCCGGCGCGCCGGCCTGCGCCTTGGCGGCCTGGTCGCGCAGGTAACGCACATAGCCGCGTACCGAGCCGATCAGGTCGTACTGCCCGCGCGTGGCCTTCGGGATCACGCCCTCGCGGCTCAGCTGCTGTACCCGGCGCTCCGAGAGGTCCAGAAGCTTCGCGATCACCCCGATTGGCTGGCTGGGCGATGACACGCGATTGTTCCTTGTCAGGGGTTTGCATCATGCCCCATCGAACGCACACGGAGCGCCTCGAACAGTCGCCGCAAGAGATAGCCGCGAACCAGCGAAACGCCGACGAAGGCGAGGCCGATGGTCAGATGCTCCATGAGCCCCGTCTTGATCCCGAACCACGGGAACACAACGATCTGTGTGGTGATGGCCAGAACGTAGCCGACGACGACATTCGTCGCGGTCTCGGCCAACGACATGGCGCGGCTCTGTTTCATGCGGCGTCCGCCTTCTCTGCGCGGACCTCGTCGAAAGACCGCCCGTCACCATCCAGCACCGCCTGCCGCCCGGTAAACCGCTGCCAGCGTTCGACAATTACATCCACGTATTTCGGATCAAGCTCCAGCAGCGCCGCCTTGCGCCCGGTCGTCTCGGCCGTGATCAGCGTCGTGCCGCTGCCGCCGAAGGGATCGAACACCAGATCGCCCACGCGGCTCGAGTTGCGCAAGGCGCGCTCGACCAGAGCCACCGGCTTCATGGTCGGGTGCAACTCGTTCTTCGCTGGCCGGTCGATCAGCCACACATCGCCCTGGTCACGCGCCCCGCACCAGCGGCGCTTGGCGCCCTCGGGCCAGCCGTAGAGGATCGGCTCGTATTGGCGCTGGTAGTCCGAGCGCCCCAGCGTGAACCGGTCCTTGGCCCAGATCACGAAGGTCGACCAGTGCCCGCCGGCTTCGGTGAAGGCCTTCTGCAGCCTGTGCAGCTCGCTCGA
>JALSGY010000503.1 GCA_026982515.1 Paracoccaceae bacterium | reverse complement strand
CACGCTCCCCCGAGAGTATTTCCCGACAGAAGAAGACCTCAGGCGTTCACATCCACCACCACCCGGCCCTTGACCTGCCCCTTGAGGATAGCCCGGCCCAGTTCGGGAAGATCGGCCAGCGTGGCGTCCCGGACCATCGCCTCGAGCTTGTCCATCGGCAGGTCGGCCGCGATGCGCTTCCAGGCGCGCAGGCGGTTTTCAAGGGGCTGCATGACCGAATCGATGCCCAGCAGGTTTACCCCGCGCAGGATGAAGGGCGTGATCAGCGCCCCCTCGATCGCCGCACCCCCGGCCAGGCCCACGGCGGCCACCGAGGTACCGTATTTCATCTGCTTGAGCACGCGGCCGAGAACCGCCCCGGCCACCGCATCCACGCAGCCGGCCCAGGTTTCGCTTTCCAGCGGCTTGCGGGTGACCTCGGCCAGTTCCTCGCGCGGCACGATCCGCGTGGCACCCAGGCCGCGCAGGTAGTCTTCGGTTTCCGGCCGGCCGGTGAGCGCTGCCACCTCGTGGCCGAGGTTGGCCAGAATGGCCGTGGCCACCGAACCCACGCCGCCGGCCGCCCCCGTCACCAGTACCGGACCCCGGCCCGGCTGCAGGCCGTGTTCCTCCAGCGCCATCACCGCCAGCATCGCGGTGAAGCCCGCGGTACCGACCGCCATCGCCTGGCGCGTGGTCAGCCCCTCGGGCAGCGGTACCAGCCAGTCGGCGCGCACCCGCGCCTTCTGGGCATAGCCGCCCCAATGGGTCTCGCCCACGCGCCAGCCGGTCAGCACCACCTTGTCGCCCGGCTTGTAGCGGGGATCCGAGGACTCCTCGACCGTGCCGGCAAAGTCGATCCCCGGCACATGCGGATAATTCCGCACCAGCCCGCCGCCGGGGCCGATGCACAGACCGTCCTTGTAGTTGAGGGTGGAATATTCCACCGCCACCGTGACCTCGGCCTCGGGCAGGCGGTCCTCCTCAAGCTCCTGCACGGCTGCGCGGGTCCTGCCTTCCTCGTCCTTCTCGACGACCAGTGCCTTGAACATCTCGTCCTCCATCATTTCCGCCGGCTGCTAGCGGCCGGGGCCCTTCCAGTCGATGGCGCAGATCTCGGCCGACTTGCCCGAGAAATCCCACACCCGCCCGTAATCGCGCAGTTTCGAGCGCAGCCCGCGCGCCGCGATCACGTCGGGGCCCATCCAGTAGCGGGTGTTGGTCATCATCACCGGCTTGCCCGGATCGGCGCCGGCAAGCATTTCGATCTCGCCCTGGATCTTGCGCCCGATCATGATCGAACGGCGCGTGCCGTCGCGCACGATCTCGACCTTCTCGCGCTCGTGGCCGATGATCTCCGAGACCAGCATGGTGAACAGCCCGGTGGTGCCGCCGGCCTCACCCGAGAGGATCTTCAGCAGCCCGTTGTAGGCCTTTTGCGACGCCTTTTCATCGATGTAGGCGGCGACCTTCCAGTTGCCCTCGCTCATCCGGCCGGGGATGTCCACCAGCAGGCCGATGTTGATCCCGTCCAGCGGCTCGCCCTCGAAGTGGCCCTCGTCGATGGCGATCGCCATCCAGGCCTGGCAGTAGCCTTCGGTGGGCCGGTGCTTGCCCAGGGAAACCACGCAGGGGCAGAACACGGTGCAAGAACAGTTGAGAAACAGCTCTCCGCGAATCGCCCAGTCGGTCGGGTGCTGGCGGCGCCGCATCGGGTTGGCCATCCGCTGCACGATCCTGTCGCGCACGCGGAGGCGGTCGGGCGGCCTTTCCTCGGATTCTTCCATGCGTTCTCCTTGTGTCATGCTATATCGTTTCCGCCGCCTGCAGGGCCAGGTAAAGCGCCATGACCATGAGCGCCGTTCCGGCCGGGCGGCGCAGCCAGGCGCCGATCTCGGGCAGTTTCTCCAGCACCATGAACAGCGTTGCCACCCCCATCCACAGCAGGCTGGACATGCCGCCCACGAAGGCCAGCGCCATGATCGCCCAGCAGCAGCCCATGCAGTTGGCGCCAAGCCCCGCTCCCATGCGCAACCCGCCGGCCATGCCGGGGCGCCAGTTGGCAAGGTAGTATTGCAGCGGCGACATGCAGACGCTCTGGCAGGCCCCCTTGAAGCGGCTGAACTGGTAAAGCCCCGCCACCACCAGCAGTGCCACCGACAGCCAGGGAGAGGTGACGATGCCGTTCATGTCCACCAGCCCGCCGCCGGCGGCCACCACCTGCAGGGCGGCGAAACCGGCCGCGCCGGGCAGCCACACCGCCACATAGCCCATAATTACGCCCAGCCAGCCCGCGGGGCCCGCCCCGCTGCGCGCCGGCAGATCGCCATAGACCTTCAGTGCAGGTGCCAGGGTGGGCAGCATCATCGCCCCGATCATCAGCGCCCACATGGCGAACACGATGGCAAGACCGGGCCCCTCCATCGCCATGCCCGCCCCATGGCCGCCCCCCCCGCCATGGCTGTCCGCCATCACGTAAAGCACTGCCCAGGAGGTGAGAATCACGGAGAAGAAGCCGATCCACAGGACGGCGCGCAGAGGGACGTTCGAGAGGGTATCCTCGGACATGGACAATCCTGCGAAGAATTTCTTCGTGAGCGTTTTTGACGCTCCGCAGCTTCGATTGTCAAACGGTAATTGATTGCCGGCGCTGCCCCGCCAGGGCGCATCGCGGGTTGAATTTCCCCAGCCGCAGGCATACATTCCAAGTGTTCCGGCAACGGGACTATGGGCATAAACGCGCACGTAATAAGCGGATCGGACCCGGGGGCGGTACCCGGCGGCTCCACCATGAACCCGGTCATTGGCGGGAGAGGGGGCCGAAACAGGATCGACGAACGTGTAAAGGTGTGGCTTTGCCCCGGTGAGGTACCACCGTTATCGGTCCATGAAGCATAATTGCCAATGACAATCGTGCTCCGGCAATGGCTCTGGCTGCGTAAGCGGTCCGACCAAGCCGAAAACTCAAGTCCGGTCCTCTAGCAAGGTCCGGCGGGGTTCGCAGGCACCTGGCAACAGAAGCCTGCACCTTCCCCGGCCCGACCCGGGGAGAAGAATTGCGCAAGGCACCTTTTCTTCATTCCCGAAACCCGTATGCTGTGAGACACAGACGCAACTGGAAGCGAAATGTCCCGCAGCATCGACTACGGCAATCTGATGCACCGCGCCATGCGCGGCCTCATCAAGGAAGTCCTGGCGGACGTGGCCGCAAACGGCCTGCCCGGGCAGCACCATTTCTTCATCACCTTCGATACCATGCACCCCGGCGTGGAACTGGCCGACTGGCTGTCGGACCGCTACCCCGAGGAAATGACCATCGTCATGCAGCACTGGTTCGACAATCTCGAGGTGGGCGACGAGGGATTCGCCGTCACCCTCAATTTCGGTGACAACCCGGAGCCGCTCTACATCCCCTATGACGCGATCAGAACCTTCGTCGATCCTTCGGTGGAGTTCGGCCTGCGCTTCGAAACCCCCGAAGAGCCCCGCGGCGAAGAAGCAGACGGCCAGCAGCCCCCTGCCCCGACATCTCAGCCGCAGAAGGACACGGGCCGTGCCGCCGCGCCGCAGGATGCCGAGGTGGTCAGCCTCGACAGTTTCCGCAAGTAACGGGCCGCGCCTGCGCAGCAGGCCGGGCGCGCCCGCCAATGGCGATTGCCACCGCCCGGCGGGGCGCTTATAGCTTCGCCCCGGATCATCGCCAGGAGTGCCCGACCATGACCGAAACCCGCACCGAAACCGACAGCTTCGGCCCGCTGGAAGTGCCCGCCGACAGGTACTGGGGCGCCCAGACCCAGCGTTCGCTGCTCAATTTCCCCATCGGCTGGGAGCGCCAGCCCGTTGCCATCATCCGTGCCCTGGGCGTGATCAAGCAGGCCTGCGCCCGGGCCAACAAGGAACAGGGCACGCTGGATGCGCGCCGCGCCGATGCGATCATCCAGGCGGCCTCGGAAGTGGCCGCCGGCCGGTTCGACGACAACTTCCCGCTGGTCGTCTGGCAGACCGGCTCGGGGACGCAATCGAACATGAATGCCAACGAGGTGATCGCCAACCGCGCCATCGAGATCCTCGGCGGGGTCATCGGCTCCAAGGATCCGGTGCATCCCAACGATCACGTCAACATGGGCCAGTCCTCGAACGATACCTTCCCCACCGCCATGCACATCGCCACCGCCACCACCGTGCGCGACACGCTGCTGCCGGGGCTTGAGAAGCTGCACGCGGCGCTGGCCGAGAAGTCGGACGAATTCAAGGATATCATCAAGATCGGCCGCACCCACACCATGGATGCCACGCCGCTGACCCTGGGGCAGGAGTTTTCCGGCTATGCCCATCAGGTGGCGATGGGAATCGCCCGGGTGAAGGGCGCGCTGGGGTACATATACGAGCTGGCCCAGGGCGGCACCGCGGTGGGCACCGGGCTCAATACCCGCAAGGGCTGGGCCGAACGCGTGGCCGCCCACATCGCCGAGATCACCGGCCTGCCCTTCGTCACCGCCCCCAACAAGTTCGAGGCGCTCGCCGCCCATGACGCGATGGTGGAAATGTCGGGGGCGCTGAAAACCGTCGCCGCCTCGCTGTTCAAGATAGCCAACGACATCCGCTTTCTCGGCTCGGGGCCGCGCTGCGGGCTGGGCGAACTGCTGCTGCCGGAAAACGAGCCCGGCTCCTCGATCATGCCCGGCAAGGTCAACCCCACCCAGGCCGAAGCCATCACCCAGGTCTGCGCCCATGTGATGGGCAACGACGCGGCGGTGGGTTTCGCCGGCAGCCAGGGGCATTTCGAGCTGAACGTCTACAAGCCGATGATCGCCTACAACGTGCTGCAGTCGATGCAGCTTCTGGGCGATGCGGCCGCCGCCTTCACCGACAGATGCGTCAGCGGCATCCGCGCCAACGAGGCGCGCATCGCGCAGCTGCTGCACGAAAGCCTGATGCTGGTCACCGCGCTGGCCCCCGAGATCGGCTACGACAACGCCACCATCGTGGCCAAGACCGCGCACAAGAACGGCACCACCCTGAAGGAAGAGGCGATCAGGCTGGGCTTCGTGGACGAAGAAACCTTCGATCGCGTGGTGCGCCCCGAGAAGATGATCGGGCCCAAGGAATGAACCAGCCGCTCAGTCTCAACCGCGTCCGGAAGGAACGGGCGCGGGCCGAAAAACGTGCGAAGGCCAACGAGAACGCGGCGAAGCACGGCCGCACCAAGGCCGAACGGCTGCTCGACGTCATCCGAAACGAGAAGGCCGCGCGGATGCTGGAGCGCCACCGCCTGGACGACGACGAATGAACGCGCGCCCCGTCAAACACTCGCTCACCCTGCGCGGGCACCGCACCAGCGTGTCGCTCGAGGACGAGTTCTGGCGGGCCTTCCGTGAAATTGCCCAAGCAAAAGGCCGCCCGATCAATGATCTGGCGGCCGAGATTGACGCAGAGCGCGGCACCGGCTGCGGGCTGGCCTCGGCCATCCGCGTCTACGTGTTGCAGCATTATCAGGGCAAGGGGTGAGCCTCAGCGCGGACGCGCCTCCAGCCAGATGCCATCGCGCGAGCGCACCGTCAGATGCGCCTCCGGCACCGGCTCGCGGCCGGGGACCGGGCCGATGCGGAACGCCCGCACCAGCAGCGCCAGAAGCAGCGGCCCCTCGACCATGGCAAAGCCCGCCCCCGTGCACACCCGCGGCCCCGACGAGAAAGGCAGATAGGCCTCGCGCAGGCAGGCCTTGCCGTTTTCGGTGGTAAAGCGGTCGGGGTCGAAGGCATCGGGGTGCTCCCACATCCTGCGGTGGCGGTGCAGGTGCCAGGGGCTGATCACGATCTGCGCACCCGAGGGCACCTGCCGGTCGCGGAACTTCTCGCATTTCGTGGCCTGGCGCACCAGCATCGGCACCGGCGGGTAGAGGCGCAGCGTCTCCCGGAACAGATTCTTCGTGAAGTTCAGCCTGGAAATATCTGCAAAGTCAGGATTTTCTGGCAATCTAGATACCTCTTCGAGAACCCTCTCCTGGGCATCTGGGAAGGCCGCCAGCAGGTAAAGCGCCCAGGCCAGGGCCGAGGCGGAGGTTTCGTGCCCGGCAAGGAAGAAGATCGCCACCTGATCCACCATCTCGGCAGTATCGAAACGCGCGCCAGTTTCGGGATCTTCCTGGGTCATGATCTTGGTCGCCAGATCATCCGGCGCTTCGCCGGCGGCGATGGCCTGCATTCTCTCGGCGGTCAGCGCCTCGATCAGGGCACGGATCTCGCGCGCACGCCGCCGCACGCCGGGGCGATGAAAACGCGGCATCCAGCGCGGCAGCGGGATGAAGGCTGCGAGGTTGAGGATCGGCTGCAGGCGCTGGTAGGCGCGGAAGGCGTGAAATACCCGCGCCGCCACCTGGTGGGTGATCGGGATGGAAAACAGGGTGCGGAAGATCACGTCGGCCGCAACATGGCTTGCGAAGGCCTCGGCCTCGAACCGCCCCGGTGCCTCGCGCAGCCGCGCCACCGCCGCCTGGCCCGCGGCCAGCATCGCCGGGTAGGTCTCGCGCAGGCGCCCGCCCTCGAAGGCCGGGTCGATGATCCGGCGCTGTCGTTGCCACTGCGCCCCGTTGGTCAGGAATACCGAGTTGCCCAGGAGCGGCCGCAGCCCTTCGGAGATGCGCGAGGACTTGGGAAAGTCCATCGGGCGCTCGTTGAGCACCAGGCGCACCAGATCGGGCTGGTTGATCAGGAAGGAGCGGAAGAAGGGCGTGCGGAACTCGGCCATGCGGGCGCGGTAGAGGCGCTCCGGCTGTGCCGAGAGGATATCGCGGCGGAACAGGCGCAGGTAGCGCAGCAGCGAAACCCTGTCGGGGCGCGAGGCGGGCCTGGGCGGGGTCGTCATGCGGCCATGCTCCGGTGCGGGGAAAGGGGGGTGTCGATGCGGCTTTTCGATGGCCTGCGCCCGGCATAGCGCGCCCCCAGGGAAAGCGGCCCGGCGGTGATGCGGAAGTAGTCGTAATCGCCGGGCCGGTCGAAGGCGTGAAGATACTGGAAATGCAGCCGGAAGAAGCGCCAGCGCAGGGCGCGCCATCGCGCCGGGCTCAGCGTGCGGCTGAAGGCGGCCGAGATCACCAGCGGCCAGCGCCGGCCCTGCGCCGGCGCCACCCCCGAGACCGCCACCGGATCGCACAGGGCGAAGCAGCAGCCGTCGCCGGGGGCGGAGACATCGACCCAGGTGATCTCGTCGCTGGTGGACAGCAGGCGCAGATCGGCACGCAGCCGCCCCGCCCCGGGCAGGAAGGAGACCATCGGCACCACCTGCCCCAGCGTCAGCAGCGAAAGGGCAGGCCCCTCCGGCCGCGGGCCGCCGCCGCGCAGGATGTCGGCCACGATGTTTACCGCCAGATGCGCCCCCGAGGAATGGCCCACCACCAGAACCTCGTCCAGCTCTCCGCTTTCCAGCGCCTGGGCGATGCGGCTGCGAAACCGGGCCAGGCGCTCCTCGATCTCGGGCGGGTTGGCACCGCGGTGGCGGGCGGAAAAGGCGTAATCATGCAGCAGGTAATGGGCATAGAGCCGGCCGTCGAGGCGGCGGAACCCGCGCAGAAGGGCAATCGCCAGCGCGATTCCCGCCGCCCAGCCCGCCAGAGGGTGCAGCACTGCCCCGGCCAGCGCGCCGCCCCCCCAGCCGGCCAGCCCGGCCGCTGCCCCCTGCCCCAGCAGCATCGCAACCGGGTAGAAGGCCGCGATCACCGGCCCCTTGCGCAGCCGCACCAGCCGCCCCAGCGCGCCGCTGGAGGCGTAGATCCAGGCGGTTCTGGCCAGCAGCAGGTAGGTGCCGGCAATCGAGATGTCCATGGAGCGCCTGACGATGTCCGACCAGCCCAGCACCTCCACATCGGCCACGACGGGCGCGCCCTCGATCTCGGCCTCCACATGCCAGCCGTACTGCTCCGGGTCGTGCCGGGGCGAAATGGCGATGGCATGGCCTGAGACGGCCCCCTGGCGGGCCGCCTCCCGGCGGTAGATCTCGCGGTAGCGGCGCGCCGGCAGCGGATCGTAGCCGGGGATGTAGAACACCCGCCTGCGCCCGACCTGCCCTTCCTGCCGCGTTCTGTCCATGCCCGCATCCGTC